>JANMHL010000058.1:0-14279 GCA_031375125.1 Novosphingobium sp.
CGAATCAGTCGGAATCCGGAATGACTGGGCCAAAGCCGGCGCGGCAATCAGGCTGATCGCGGCAAGCGGCATCAGCAAACGGGTAACAAGCTTCATCGGTAATCCCCTGTAGCTACGAAAGCGCAGGCATATCGCGGATACTGGATTGCGGAAAGCTTAATGGAAGCGGTTCAACTCCACACCGCTTGCGGCGGCAGGCTCATCAGGATCGCATCAACATTACCGCCGGTCTTGAGGCCAAACAGTGTGCCGCGATCATAGACCAGATTGAATTCGGCATAGCGTCCGCGCCATTCAAGCTGCTGCTGTTTGTCGGCCGAGGTGAACGGCGTGCCCATCCGGCGGCGGACCAGCTGCGGGAACACGTCGAGAAACGCCTCACCAACATCGCGGGTAAAGGCAAAGTTCGCTTCAAACGCGGCATCGCCATCGCAATCGAGGTGATCGTAAAAAATCCCGCCCACGCCGCGGTGGACGCCGCGGTGCGGGATATAGAAATAGTCGTCGGCCCAGGCCTTGAACCGCTCGTAGTAGTCTTCGCCATGGGCATCGCAGGCGGCGCGGAAAGCGGCGTGGAAATCGGCCGTATCTTCGCCGTAGGGGATCGGCGGATTGAGATCACCGCCGCCGCCGAACCAGGCTTTGCTGGTCACCAGGAACCGGGTGTTCATGTGCACTGCCGGCACGTGCGGGTTGGCCATGTGCGCAACCAGGCTGATCCCGGTGGCTGTAAAGCCCGGATTACCTTCACCCGCGCCGTGAATGGTCTTGGCAAATTCGGGCGCGAACGTGCCGTGGACGGTTGAGATATTGACGCCAACCTTTTCAAACACCTGCCCCTTCATCACTCCGCGGGTGCCGCCGCCGGGATTGGGGTTGCCGTCTTCTTCGCGGTTCCAGGTGGTAAATTCGAACTGCGCGGCGCTGCCCGCCTCAGCCTCGATATTTTCAAACTCGGCGCAGATCCGGTCGCGCAGGCTTTCGAACCAGGTGCGGGCGCGCAGTGTGTGAGGGGTCCAGTCAGTCATGATCCGCCCTTGCCAAGCCAAAGGCCTTGCGGCAAGGAAAAGCCATGGTTCCCTTTTCGTTCGCCGGTGAAGAACTGCTGCTGGCTGCAGCCAATGCGCTTTATTGGCCGCGCGAACGGGCGTTGCTGGTCGCCGATCTCCATCTGGAGAAGGCCAGCTTTTACGCCCGCTTTGGCCAGCTGCTGCCGCCCTATGACAGCCGCGAAACGCTGGGCCGACTGGCCGATGCGGTGCGGCAGACGGGCGCGCGGCGGGTGTTCTGTCTGGGCGACAATTTCCACGATACCGGCGGCGCAGATCGGCTGGAGCCACACGCTGCCGGAATGCTGGCGGCGCTGACCCGGGCGACCGACTGGGTCTGGATTGCCGGCAACCACGATCAGGGCCGCATCCCCGGCGGAACCGCAGTGGAAGAACTGGAGCTGGCCGGGGTGATCCTGCGGCATGAGGCTGTGCCGGGTGAGGTTCGGCCCGAACTGTCGGGGCATTTTCACCCCAAACTGAAAGTCACCGCACGCGGCCGCCGGGTAGTTCGCCCCTGCGCTGTAGTCAGCGAGCGCAAGCTGATCCTGCCGGCCTTCGGCGCGCTGACCGGCGGGATGGACGCGGCAGACCCGGCGATCATCGCCGCGATGCAGCCGGCCCGCGCGGTCGATGCGCTGCTGGGTGTGTCCGGAAAGCTGCTGCAGTTCCCATTATGGCGAGCAGCCGCCTAAACCCTTCCCCCCGGCGCCGATTCGGTTTAGGGAGCCGCCCACAAGCCACGTTCAGGAGATTCTACTATAGCACCCCCACCCCGGCGCGCGATGACGCCCCCCGTGAAAAGCGGGCCACGCTACAACCAGATGATCGTATCGGACAAAGTCCGCGTTATCGACGAGAACGGCGAAAATCTGGGCGTCATGTTCACCCGCGAAGCGATAGAACAGGCTGCCGGAGTCGGCCTGGATCTGGTTGAGATTTCTCCCAACGCTGATCCGCCGGTGGCTAAGTTCCTTGATGTCGGCAAGTTCCGCTATGAGGCCCAGAAAAAGGCCAATCTGGCGCGCAAGAACCAGAAGACGCAGGAAATCAAAGAAATCAAGATGCGTCCGAATATCGACGATCACGATTACGACACCAAGATGCGCAACGTCACCCGGTTCATTGAGGACGGCGACAAGGTCAAGGTCACGCTGCGATTCCGCGGGCGCGAACTTTCGCACCAGCAACTGGGTATGAACCTGCTCAAGCGGGTGCAGGAAGACGTCGCCGAAATCGCCAAGATCGAGAGCTATCCGCGCATGGAAGGCCGTCAGATGTTGATGGTGCTTTCGCCCAAATAGGCCGGTCCGGGCCTTGCACCACTGCGCAAGGCCCGGAGCAGCATCAGTTGGTTCCGGTCCGCCGCATCAGCCCGCCCAGCACAATCGCCACCAACACCAGCGCCGGAACATCACCCGCCAGATGGCCGTGATGCATCGGGCTTTGCAGCGACTGGATCGCCATGATCGCGGCGTGGACCAGGCTGGACCAGACCGTGAACCAGATCAGCGAAGCATTCGCCGCGGGGTTCTTTGCGGCCCGGATCAGGAACACCCCGAGCGTCGCATAAACCCCGACAATCATCATGAAATAGCTGTTCGCAGCCGGGCTGCCCTCGTGCCAGGCCCAGCCCGATGGCCAGACGATTGCCAAAGGATAGATCAGGCAAAAGATCGCGCCAAACGCGGTCAAAGCCAGGCTCAAAAGGCGGTTAGGATCGGTCATGTCATTCTCCCCGTTTGACAGGATTGTGCGGCCCCTCTCGCCAAGCTGACCGACATTGCCTAAAGACACAATCGCAAAGCCGGATGCCGCTGGAAACATGGGCATTGTCGGCACGAAAAGTTCCGTTTGACGGGGTTGGGGAGTGGCAATGTCCGCCAAACGCATCTGTTTCTGGCTTGGTCCTATTGGCTTTCTGTTCACACTGCTCAGCGCCGTGCCAACTGGTATGCCCGCACTGGCTTGGCCCGCCGCCGGGCTGGTCTGGTGGATGGCGGCCTGGTGGATGAGCGAGGCGATGCCGCTGTCGGCCACCGCGCTGCTGCCGTTCATCGTCCTGCCCTTGATCGGGGTCAGCGACGCCAGCAAGACCGCCGCAGCGTACTATTCGCCGACCATGTTCCTGTTTCTGGGCGGGGCCTTTTTGGCGCTGGCGATTGAGCGGACCGGGCTGCACCGGCGCCTCGCGCTGGCGATCCTGTCGCGCGCTGGCCATTCCAACTGGCAGCTGCTGCTGGCAGTAATGGCCGCGACGGCGGCAATTTCGATGTTCATCTCGAACACCTCAACCGCGCTGATCATGATGCCGATGGCGCTGGCGATGCTGGCTTCGGGCGGGATCAAACCCGGCGCGCAGGATGGGATCGCGGGAGCCCTACCGATGGGGATCGCCTTTGCCGCGACGCTGGGCGGATATGGCACGATTGTCGGCACGCCGACCAATGCGATTGCAGTTGCCCTGCTCAACAAGAGCCTGGGGGTAGAGATCACCTTCCTGGAATGGAGCGCCTATGGCGTGCCGGTGGTGCTGTTGGGCGTGCCATTGGCGGCGTTCATCATCGCCAAAGTGCAGCGGATCCAAGAGGACAGCTTTGATCCCGCCGCCGCCCGCGCCGCGATCCATTTGCCCAGCGGCTGGACCACGCCCGAACGGCGGCTGGCTCCGGTATTTGTGCTGACCGTGCTGGCCTGGGTGTCGATGCCGCTGCTCAAACCACTGTTTCCGGCCGGCGGGCTGGATGATGGCACTGTCGCGGCGATTGCCGGGCTGTGCCTGTTCTTTCTGCCCGATGGCACGGGCCGCCCACTGCTCAACTGGGACGAGGCCAATCGCGCGCCGTGGGCGGTGATCCTGATGTTCGGCGGCGGTCTTGCGCTCGCGATGGGCATGACCGAAAGCGGGCTGGCGGGCTGGCTGGGGCAGATGCTGTTGCCGCTGCGCGCGGTGCCGCTGCCGATTGTGGCGCTGGTGCTGGTCGCGTTCGTGGTCGTGGTGACCGAATTTGCCAGCAACATCGCGGCGGCCAGCGGGATCATGCCGGTGGTCGGGGCGCTGGTGCTGGCACTCGGCGCAGACCCGATCCTGCTGGCGCTGCCCGCCGCCCTCGCCGCCAGCTGGGGCTTCATGCTCCCCGCCGGAACCGGGCCCAATGCGCTGGCTTGGTCAACCGGGCATATCTCGCTGCCGCGCGTGTTGAAAGCCGGGTTCATGCTCGATCTGGCTGGGGTGTTTCTGATGGTCAGCGTGGTGTGGACCGTGGCGGCGCTGTTCTAATCCGGTTGCAGTTGAAATCAATTTGGCCACTGGCTATGCTGCAGGCAATCCCGGCGGGGGTGGAGATGCGCGCCTGCGGAGGTTAGGCGCGCCAGCGCCACCCCGCTGCCAGTAGCTCCCGCCTTCCTGGGAGTATGACACAAGGAAGGATGCCGCCCATGGCAGATACCCCCACGCGCAAGCCCAAGGCGAGCATCACCCATATCGGCAACCACGAGCTGTCTCCGGCCACGCTGATGATGGGCCACGGCTATGACCCAGTGCTGTCCGAAGGTAGCCTGAAAGCGCCGATCTTTCTGACCAGCACATTCGCCTTTCCCAGCGCCGCCGAGGGCAAGCGCTTTTTCGGCGGGATTACCGGTAAGATCCCCGGAGGCACCGATGGCCTGGTCTATTCGCGCTTTAACGGACCCAACCAGCAGATCCTTGAAGGGCGGCTGGCGATCTGGGACGGCGCAGAGGAAGCGCTGGTCTTTTCGAGCGGGATGACCGCGATTTGCGTCCTGTTCCTGACGTTCTGTTCGGCCGGCGACGTGATCGTCCATTCCGGCCCGCTCTATGCCGCCAGCGAGGGCTTTATCGCCAAAACGTTGAGCCGGTTTGGCGTGACCTATGTCGATTTCCCAGCTGGAGCGACCCGCGAGGAACTCGACGCGGTGCTGGTCAAGGCCAAGGCGCAGGCTGCAGCCGGGGGCGGCAAAGTGGCGATGATCTACCTCGAAAGCCCAGCCAATCCGACCAATGCGCTGGTCGATGTCGAAGCGGTCAAG
Source organism: Novosphingobium sp. (assembly GCA_031375125.1). Lineage (GTDB taxonomy): Bacteria > Pseudomonadota > Alphaproteobacteria > Sphingomonadales > Sphingomonadaceae > Novosphingobium. The sequence continues at coordinate 5,100 of JANMHL010000058.1, forward strand.
GCCGCCCGCGATGCGGCGCTAGGCCCGGACTGCCCGATCGCTATCGACAACACTTTTCTGGGGCCGCTGTGGGCCCGGCCCATCGATCAGGGCGCCGATGTGGTGGTCTATAGCCTGACCAAATATGTCGGTGGCCATTCCGATCTGGTCGCAGGCTCAATCTCTGGCGCAAAACGCTGGATTGATCCGGTGAGGATGCTGCGCAACACCATGGGCGGGATCGCCGATCCCAACACCGCGTGGATGCTGATGCGCAGTCTGGAGACGGTCGAACTGCGGATGAGCCGCGCCGGAGAGAATGCCGCGAAAGTCTGCGCTTACCTGAAAGACCATCCCAAAGTCGCAGCGCTCGGCTATCTCGGCGATATCAGCGACCCGCGCCAACAGGACATCTACAACCGCCATTGCAGCGGTGCGGGCAGCACGTTCTCGCTTTATATCAAAGGCGGCGAGGCTGAGGCGTTCCGGTTTCTCGATCACCTCAAGATCGCCAAGCTGGCGGTCAGCCTGGGCGGCACCGAAACGCTGGCCAGCCTGCCCGCCGCGATGACCCACCTGTCGGTTCCTGATGAGCGCAAGGCGATGCTGGGGATCACGGACAATCTGGTGCGGATATCCATCGGGATCGAACACGCCGATGATCTGATCGCCGACTTTGAACAGGCGCTGGCACAGGTCTGACAGTCTTGCCTAGAACAGCGCTTTCTGCTTGGGCCAGGTCATGAACAATGAACCACACGACAAGCTGGACGAGCCCAAACGCCACGGCCTCGCCAAAGTAGAGCAGGGCCGCTGGGCGGGCTGGTATCACTGGGAACCGGTCGACTTTTTTGAAGACTACGCCGGTCCGTTCTATTGCCAGCCGGAAGGCGACGGGGTGCTCTGCGCGTTCCTGCCTGATGACAAGAACCGCAATGGCGGCGGCAATATCCACGGCGGGGCACTGATGACCTTCGCCGACTATGCCTTGTTCATGATCGCAGGGGGTATGGAAACTTCGGTCCACGGGGTGACCATGACGATGAACTGCGAATTCGTCGGCGCTGCGGAAGGCGGCAAGCTGCTGACCGCGCGCGGCGAAGTTGTCCGCCAAGGGCTCTCAGTGGCGTTCGTGCGCGGAATCATCGATGATGAGGGCCGCGCAGTGATGGCGTTTTCCGGCACGATCAAGAAGTTCAAGCCGCGCGGTTGATTGCGGAGGCTGTCATCAGCCTTTCCATTCGCGCCGTTCTTCGGACGCGCGCAGCACTTCGTAAGCCAGTTGCAGCGCCTGAAACGCCTTGGCGGCGTCCTCGTCACCGGGGCGGACATCGGGGTGGACGATTTTCGCTTTGGTCCGGTAGCTTTTCTTGATCGCGTCAAAATCGGCGTCCGGCGTCAGTTCGAGCAGATCGAGCGCGCGCAGTTCATCGCGGCTGCGGGTGCCATCGCCCGATGTTGCCCAGCCATAGTGGGCGCTTTCCTGAAAGCCTTCGTGAGTCTGGCGTTCTTCCGCCTCGCGCGCGGCGGTTTCTTCGGCGTCGAGCCCGGCGAAATAGTCCCAGCCAGAATTGTATTCTGCCGCGTGCGCCACGCAGAACATCCAGCGATCCGGGTTATTGGGGCTTTTGGGGGCGGGGCAGGTGCCCGCATTGGTACAGCCGTGGCGATCACACAGCCGGACATTGGTAGCCTCGCGGCTGCCACCATAGCCGCCCCAGCGGGGGAAGCCCCAGTTATCGGATCTGCGCAAACGGCTCATAGTTTGCCGCGATAGGCGCAAGGCACCCTCTTCTGCAAGGCTGCAAAATCGCGTGGCGCGCCTGCCCGAAGTGCCGTATTGAACAATTTGTCGCCACCAATCATACCAGGGCCGGAGGATGAGACTGATGAGCAAGCAACTTGCCCTGTCGATTGCAGTTTCGGTGATGGCGATGGTCAGCTTTGTGCTGCTCGGCCAGCAGGCCGGTGTGCAGCTGGCGCGCGATGCCCGGGCGCAGGTTCCGATCAACGCCGATATGGCGCAACTCCCTTCAATCGGGCGCTTGCTGCCGATCCTGAACTGAGCGGAGCGTCAGAGCACCCCGCTCAAGCCCGACAATCAATCCACCGTTACTGTCACCGCGCGGCGGTTCTGCGCCCAGCTGGCCTCGTCGCTGCCCAGCGCCAGCGGCTTTTCCTTGCCATGGCTGACCGTGGTGATCCGGCCTGCATCAACCCCCAGGCTGACCAGATAGTTCTTGGCCGCATTGGCCCGGCGTTCGCCGAGTGCAAGGTTGTATTCGCGAGTGCCGCGTTCATCGGCGTGGCCTTCGACGCTGATCCGCTTGGCCGGATAGCGGGTCAGCCACTGTGCTTGGCTGGCCAGCGCGGCCTGATCGGTCGCGTCGATGTTATAGCGATCAGTATCGAACAGGATCGTATCCAGACCCATCATCTGCGCTTGAAAATCGGCCTGGCTACCGGGCACGGCGACAGTGCTGCCGCTACCGTCGGTGGTCTGGCCGGCCGCGCTGCCGCCGGGATCGGGCGGCAGGATCTGCGGCGCTTTTTTTGAGCAGGCCGACAGGACCAGGCCGCTGGCCAGGACCAGAGACAGGGTAAGGCGCTTGTTCATCGGTATCTCCTTTGTCTTCAGCTTCATCGCTTGCCCCCAAGAGTCAATGCTGTTCAGGCCAATATCAGGGCCGTAGCGGTCCCCAGGCGGGATCACTGCCATCGCCGGGGGTTTCCAGCTTGCGTTCGTTCTTGCCAGTCAGATCCACTTGCCAGACCCCGGCCTTGCCGCTGCCGCGGGTCGTGCGGAAAAACTGGATCAGGCGTCCATTGGGGGCCCAGGTCGGGGCTTCATCCTGCCAGCTATCGGTGAGATAGCGCAGATTGCCGCCCGCCGGATCCATCAACGCGATCCGAAAATTGCCGGCCATATGGGTGAAGGCAATCTGATCGCCGCGCGGGGACCATTCTGGCGTCGCAGCGCGACCGCCGAAAAAGCTGATCCGCTTTTGCCCGCTGCCATCCAGGTTCATGACGTAAACTTGCTGGCTGCCCGACCGATCGCTTTCGAACACGATGCGGTTGCCATCGGGGCTGAACGATCCGCCGATATCGATCCCCGGCGCGTCGGTCAGCTTGACCGCCGCACCACCCGCAACCGGCATCTTGTAGATATCGGTATTGCCGCCGGTTGCCATTGAATAAAGGATCCAGCGGCCATCGGGCGACCACCGCGGCGCGAACAACGGGTGCGGCGATTGCAGCAACAGCCGCTGACGATCTGTGGCCAGATCATAGATGTAGATCCGCGGTTGGCCGTTGTAATAGGACAGGTACAGGATCGATTTGTAATCCGGCGAATAGCGCGGAGTCAGCGCGGTCGATTGCCCGGTGGTCAGATAGCGGTGATTGGCCCCATCCGAATCCATGATCGCCAACCGCTTCATCCGGCGATTTTTAGGTCCGGTTTCAGCAATATAGGCAATCCGGCTGTCAAAGAACGGGTTTTCGCCCGACAGCTTGGAATAGACCATATCAGCGCACTTGTGCGCGGCGCGGCGCCATTCGCCGGGCGGCACAGTCCAACCGGCCTTGGCCACCTGTTCGCCCAGCCCGACATCATAAAGGTAGCAGCCGACCGTGATGTTGCCGTTCGCCTCGGCCCGGACATAGCCCTGGATCAGCATATCGGTCCCGCGTCCGCGCCAGCCGCCGTAATCGGGCGATTGCACCTGCGCCAGCGCCGGACGCGGCAGGCTTGATGGGCCAGTGGGCTTGAACAGGCCGTTGCTGCGCAGGTTGCCGAAGATCACATTGGCTACTGAGAACCCGAGCGTCGAGGTGGAGCCAGCGCTGGTTTGGGTCGGCACATCGGCATTGGTGGCAAAGGCCGGGATCGCGATCTTGGCGTCGTTGGCATCAGATGTGCCAACAATGTCTTCCTCAATCTCGGCGGGCGGCGGAGGAGGCGAGGCCGCCTGTGCAAACAAAGCCGGAGCGGGCAGGGCCAATGCGAGCATTAAAGGGATGAGTTTTTTCACGCTTTGGTCCCTATCACTTGGAGAAATTAAGCTTGCGGGGTTTCCACTGGTCGTAGAATTCGACCGGCATCCCTGCAAATGGCGCTGCCAGTTTGATTGCGCGGATTGCGCAGTCCCTGAACGGGCGAACCTGCGCGCTGTTAGCGTCGGTGACCCCAGTGATCACCGGCTCTTCAATGGAGAGAATGCCTCCGGTTGTGGAGAGCGTAAAGCGGACCGAGGCGCGAAGCTTGTTCGTATCCAGCCCGCTTACGGGGCAAGAATTCCACCGATTAAGCACCTTGGACTTGATGTAAATATCCCACGAGGCGACCACTTGCGCCGAGGCTTTGCTGGCGGACGGAGTCTTGGCATTGCCGGTTCCGCCAGTGATGCCCTTGCCGTAGTTGGGATCAAGCACGCTGGCCCCGCCCTTGGCTGGCGACGTTTTGGCGGGAGTCTTCGTCGCCTGCTGCGGCGGCGCGAACGGCCATTTGCTCGGCGGTTTTTGCGCCTGCTGCTGCGGTTTGGGCGGAGTTTTGGCGGCGGGAGCCGGACGCGGCGGCGGAACGGCGCTGGCTTTGGGCTGCGGCGCCGGATCGGGCTGCACGGCCACAACCGGTTCTGGTTCAGGCGCGGGTTCGCCCAGCTCTGGCCCCTTGTCGGCCAACGGATCGCTTTGCGGATTGGGCGCTGTCGAAACCGCGCCCAGTTCCTCGCTCAAAGTCACGCTGACCCGCTCGACCGGAGGCAAAGCCTCGGGCGGCTTGGCGGTGACTAGCACCCAGACCAGCGCGGCATGGCCCATCGCGGCCAGCGCCAGGCCCAGTCCTTCTTCGCGGGTGAGAGCGGGGGCGTTCATAACGTCAGGCTATGGGCTGGGAACTGAACCGCTGGTGACCAGCGAAATCGCGGTGAACCCGGCGCGGTTGAGCTCGCCCATTACGCCCATCACCGTGCCATATTCCAGACTGCGATCAGCCCGCAGCGTGACTTGCGGCCTTTTGCCGTCCGGCCCCGGCGGCACTTCGGCCAAGGTTTGCGCAAGACTGCCCGGCGCCAGTGCCGTCTCCCCCAGATAGATCACGCCATCGGGGGTGATCGACAGGCTGATCTCGCTGGGGTTCTGGTTGAGCGGCTTGGCATTGCTGTTAGGCAGATCAACCGGCACCCCGGCGCTGAGCAGCGGGGCTGTAACCATGAAGATGATCAGCAGCACCAGCATCACATCGACCAGCGGCGTGACGTTGATATCCGCCATCGGCGTCCGGCCCCGGCGGCTGCGGCGGGCGGGGGCTGGGCCCATCGCCATTACTGCGCTTCCAGCTCGCGACTGAGGCTGGCGTGGAAGCGGTCGGCAAAGCGTTGCAGCCGAGCTTCGATCTGGTTCACCCGGTGCGAAAAACGGTTGTAGGCGATCACCGCCGGAATCGCCGCAAACAGCCCGATCGCGGTGGCGAACAGCGCTTCGGAAATCCCCGGCGCGACCACTGCGAGCGAGGAGTTCTGCTGCTGCCCGATCTGGAAGAAGCTGTTCATGATCCCCCAGACCGTACCGAACAGGCCCACAAACGGTGCGACAGCGCCCACCGTGGCGAGGAAGTTGAGCCGTTCGGACAGCCGGTCGGCTTCCTGTGCAATTGTGCTGTCCATCACTTGGGCGAGCCGCTGGCGGGTGCCTTCGCGGTCCATCGCCTTGCCGCCGAGTGACCGGCGCCATTCGGCGACTCCGGCTGCAGCGACCCGGGCCGAGGGGACATCGCCTTTGCCGAATTCAGCCTGAAAGGCGTCGATATCAGCCGCCTTCCAGAAATCGCGTTCATAGGTATCGCAGGCCTTAACGATCTGCCGGTGGCGCAGGCTGAACCCAACTATGATCGTCCAGACCCACAGCGAGGCGAGGATCAGCCCGGCCATCACCACCTGCACAACGATATCGGCGTCGAGGAACAGCCGGACCGGATCAAGATGCTGAGGCGCGGCCCCTGTGGCGGCGGCGGCGAGCAGGGCGAGATGGGTCATGAATTTCCTTCGAGGGCAATAGTGGCAAAGGCCGCGCGCCAACTGGCGGGCATCCGCCGTGGGCGGCCCTGGGGGGAGACGAAAGCGACCCGAAAGCTGGCCTCGGTCAGCAGTAGGCCGTCTTCGCGAAAGGCTTTCTGGTGCATCCGGCAGCTGGCTACGCCCAGATCGGTGCAAGTCGTTTCGATCCGCACGCCATCATCCAACCGGGCCGGAGCGGCATAGCGAACGGTCATGTCGGCAATCGCAAAGGCGCCCTCGCCTGCCTCATTCACCGCGCGTTGATTGATCCCCAGCAGCCGCACGAAATCGCTGCGGGCGCGTTCGAACCAGCGCAGGTAATTGGCGTGATAGACTACCCCCGAAAGGTCGGTATCCTCAAAATAGGCGCGCACCGAAAAATGGTGCAGCGATCCTTCGATCAGGCCGGAGGGAAAGGGAGGATATGACGTCATGTCGCCAGACCCTTAGCAAGTCGGCGAGTCGCAGGGCAAGGGAAGATGATCCGTTGATCGCCCCTCAGCACCACCCCAGCCAATAAACCCGTCTTTGCTGAGCTTGGAGGAATTCGCCGTTAGCGAGCCAGCATCGGCCCCAATGGACGCCCGCCGAACAGGTGAACGTGCAAGTGCGGCACTTCCTGATGGCCGTGGCCGCCGATGTTGGCGAGCAGGCGGTAGCCGGGTTCGACCAGCCCAGCCTCTCGCGCAACGTGCCCGACGGCGCGGATGAAGCCCGCGATTTCCTCTGCCGGGGCGTGGGCCGAAAAGTCATCCCAGCTGACGTAAGCGCCCTTGGGGATCACCAGCACATGGAGCGGCGCCTGCGGGTTGATATCGTGGAACGCCAGCGCCCATTCGTCTTCGAAAACGGTCTTGTTGGGGATTTCCCCGCGCAGGATTTTGGCGAACACGTTCTGATCGTCATAGGGCAGAGTGGCGTCGATCGGCATTATTCGCTCCGGCTGGCTTTTTCGGCAATTCCGCTGGTGCCTTCGCGGTGTTCTAATTCGGTCAGAACTTCGTCCCAGGCCACGCCCTTGGCATCGAGCAGGACCAGCAGGTGGAACAGGGTGTCGGCGGCTTCCCCGATCAGCTCTTCGCGGCTGCCCGTCAGCGCCGCCACCACCGTCTCAATCGCTTCTTCGCCCAATTTGCGGGCAATCACCGGCACCCCGCGCGCGTTGAGTTTGGCGACCCAGCTGCTGCCGGGATCAGCATCGCGGCGCGCGGCAATCGTCGCGGCAAGGCGGGAAAGCGTATCCATGGTGAAGGCAATGCGGCGCGGCGACGCCGAGGTCAAGCCGGTGGGTTAGTCCGGGCGCTTGCGCGAGAAGTGGCGGCCGATGACGACACCCGCCAGCCCCATGCCGAACAAGGCGATCCCTGACGGGTCGGGAATGCTGCTGCCGCCGGTCTGGGCCAGCGCGGGCGAGGCCGCGATGGCGGTCATGAAAATGAGTGTAAGGCTGCGTCCTAACATGACGCGGGCCTGCTCTGGCGATGCGAATTGTGCAACTGCGAATACGGCGGCGTCCCACGGCGGGACTGCCACGAACCCATTCATGAAACTGCAATTTTAGCCGCGCGCGGGCAGCCCGGCGGCGCGCAAGGCAGCGTGCGCCTGGGCGATGGTGTGGGTGCCGAAATGGAAGATCGAGGCGGCCAGCACCGCGCTGGCATGGCCCTTGGTCACGCCCTCAACCAGGTGACCCAGCGTGCCGACCCCGCCGCTGGCGATCACCGGGACAGATACGGCATCGGCGATGGTCCGGGTCAGCGCGAGGTCATAGCCAGCCTGCGTCCCATCGCCGTCCATCGAAGTGACCAGCAATTCTCCCGCACCGAGTTTTGCAAGCCGGATTGCGTGTTCCACCGCGTCAATCCCCGTCGCGTTTCTGCCGCCGTGGGTGAAAATTTCCCAACCGCCGCTTGGCACTTTGCGCGCATCGACCGAAGCCACAACGCACTGGCTGCCCATCTTCTGCGCGATATCACCGACCACTTCGGGCCGGGAAACCGCCGCGCTGTTGACCGCGACCTTGTCCGCGCCTGCCAGCAGCAGCGCCCGCGCGTCCTCCACCGTCCGCACCCCGCCGCCAACCGTCAGCGGCATGAAGCAGACCTCGGCGGTGCGCCGGACAACATCGAGCAGCGTCCCGCGCCCTTCGTGACTGGCGCTGATATCGAGGAAGCACAGCTCATCCGCCCCCGCCGCGTCATAGGCCCAGGCCTGTTCAACCGGATCACCCGCGTCCTTGAGATCGACAAAATTGACGCCCTTGACCACCCGCCCATCGCGGACATCGAGGCAGGGGATGACGCGGATGCGGACGGTCATGCCCGCGCCGCCATCGCAATCGCCGCGGCCAGATCGAGCCGACCTTCGAACAGCGCGCGACCGGTGATCACGCCTTCGATCCCATCTTGAGCGTAGAGCGAGAGCATCCGGATATCGTCGAGCCCCTTGACCCCGCCGCTGGCAATCACCGGTAGATCGACCGAGCGGGCCAGTTCGACGGTCGCGTCGATATTCACGCCTTTCAGCAGGCCATCGCGTCCAATGTCTGTGAACAGCAGGCTGGCGACCCCGGCATCCTCGAACCGGCGGGCCAGATCGACTACTGGCACGTCGCTGAGTTCAGCCCAGCCCTCGGTCGCGACCATACCATCGCGGGCATCAACTGCGACAACGATTCCGCCGGGAAATTCTGCCGCCATATCCTTGACGAACTGCGGGTCTTTCAGCGCGGCGGTGCCCATCACCACGCGGGCAACGCCCAGATCGAACCAGCCTTCGACGGCTTCGCGGGTGCGGATTCCGCCGCCCAGTTGGACGTGGCCCGGAAACGCCTCAAGAATGCCCTCTACTGCAACGCGATTTTCGGCCTGCCCGGCGAACGAGCCATCCAGATCGACCACGTGCAGGAACTGTGATCCCGCCTCGGCAAACAGCATCGCCTGCGCCGCCGGGTTGTCGCCATAGACCGTCGCGCGGTCCATATCGCCTTCGGCCAGGCGCACGACCTGCCCGCCTTTATGGTGGTTTGGGGGTAATACTATAATAAATCCTCCCCGGACCGGGTTGGGGGACCAACCGCTGGTTGGTGGTGGGGAACGCGCAGTGATCGCAACTTGGCCGGACAGGTAGCGACCACTGCGCG
>JANMHL010000081.1:0-2526 GCA_031375125.1 Novosphingobium sp.
GGCGCCTGCATGTTCCTGAAGCGCCTGGAGAAGGGGCGGCTCGTCTGGCCCTCGGCAAAGGAGGCCCCCGGGGGGCGTCCAACCCATCGCTTACGGCGACCAGGCTGATTAACCGGATGGAGAATACTGGACTGGTCGTTCTGGCAGGGATAGTCACAGCTTGACAGAGTGAGGCAGTATGAAATTTTCACCAGAACAGGCTGACGTTTTGAACGACATATTGCGCTGGCGACGCGACGTCAGGCACTTTCTGACTAACCCCGTTCCTGAGCCCGTAATCGACCGTTTGCGCGCGGCCATGGATATGGCCCCCTCGGTGGGCAACTCGCGTCCGTGGCGCGTCTTGCGTGTCGAGGATCCGGAACGCCGCGAACAGGTTCAAGCGATCTTCGAGGGCTGCAACTTGGATGCGGCGGCCGGATTTGATGATGTGACACGGTCGGAATATGTGCGCCTGAAGCTGGCAGGGTTGCGCGACGCCCCTTTGCACCTTGCCGTATTCACCGAAACAGCGCCCGTTGAAGGCCGTGGGCTAGGTCGCAGGACGATGCCGGAAACATTGCAGTTTTCGACGGTTATGGCGATCCACACATTGTGGTTGGTGGCACGGGCCGAGAACATCGGCGTGGGCTGGGTGTCGATCCTCGATCCGGCAGCGGTACGCGCGGTGTTCAGCGTGCCACAAAGTTGGGAGTTCACGGGATACCTCTGTGTGGGTTATGCGGAGTTTGATGATGATCGACCGCTTTTGCATCGCGCCGCATGGCAACATGACACGCCAACGGACTGGAAAGAGTGCTGAACCAAAGGGCTGTCACCGGGTCGATGCTGACTTTCTGACTGTCGGGCACCACGCTGCAACCGGGTCGATCCCGCGGTTGTTCCTTGATTTGGGTTGGTTGAGGCGACCGGTGGGGATCAAGAACGCTGATCTGCGCGCAGTATCGCTGAAAAAAGTTTACAAGCTATGTGCGCCGCGTTGAAATTGACTGAACTGATTCGAACGGGAGGTCGAGTTGCTGGATATCCATGTAAATGACGAAGTGACGGCGGTTCTCGAAGGTTTCGGGGCGTCTTTGGAACGGGGTAACATTGAGGCGGCGGTGTCCTGCTTTCAGGACGACTGCTACTGGCGTGATCTGGTGACGTTCACGTGGAACCTTCATACCAGCGAAGGGAAGGCGCAGATCGCCGACATGCTGGGGGCGCAGCTGGCCAGAACCCGGCCCACGGGCTGGAAGATCGCCGAGCGGGAAACGGCAAGCGAAGACGGTGGTGTCACCACGGCTTGGATCGAGTTCGAGACGGCCGTGGCGCGCGGCTACGGTCTGGTCCGGCTGGTGAACGGCAAGATCTGGACGCTGTTGACCACGATGGTCGAGTTGAAGGGCCACGAGGAATACACGGGTTTCAATCGCGCCGCAGGAGCAAAGCACGGCGCAGACAAGCACCGTCCCACGTGGAAGGAAGATCGCGAGGCAGAGGCGCGCGACCTGGGCTACACCAGCCAGCCCTATGTCCTGATCATCGGCGGCGGTCAGGGCGGCATCGCACTGGGTGCCCGGCTGCGGCAACTGGGCGTTCCTGCAATCATCCTGGAAAAGAACGAGAAACCCGGCGACAGTTGGCGCAACCGCTACAAGTCGCTGTGTCTGCATGACCCGGTCTGGTACGACCATCTGCCCTACATCAAGTTCCCGGAAAACTGGCCGATTTTTGCGCCGAAGGACAAGATCGGCGACTGGCTTGAAATGTATACCAAGGTGATGGAGCTGAACTACTGGTCTCGCTCGACCTGCAAATCGGCCAGCTTTGACGAGGCGACGCAGGAATGGACCGTCGTGGTTGACCGCGATGGTGCCGAAGTGACGCTGCGGCCCAAACAGCTGGTGCTGGCCACCGGCATGTCGGCCAAGCCCAATCTGCCGACCTACAAGGGCATGGACACGTTTAAGGGCGACCAGCATCATTCGTCCGTGCATCCCGGACCTGATGCCTGGCGCGGCAAGCGCGCAGTGGTGATCGGGTCAAACAACTCGGCGCATGATATCTGCGCTGCGCTGTGGGAAAACGACGTCGACGTGACGATGGTACAGCGGTCGTCGACGCATATCGTGCGGTCGGAATCGCTGATGGAGCATGGCTTGGGGGGGCTTTATTCGGAACGGGCTGTGCGGGCGGGCATGACCACCGAAAAGGCCGATCTGATTTTTGCCAGCCTTCCCTACAAGATTTTGCATGAATTTCAGACCCCGATCTATGACAAGATCAAAGAGGTAGACGCCGACTTCTACGCCGGGCTGGAGAAGGCCGGGTTCTGGCTGGATTGGGGCGCCGACAACTCTGGCTTGTTCATGAAATACCTGCGGCGCGGGTCCGGTTACTACATCGATGTCGGCGCAAGTCAGCTGATCATCGACGGCAAGATCAAGCTGGCCCACGGAAATGTTCAAGAAATCGTGCCCGATGGTGTGATGCTGGAAGACGGCACCCTGCTGCCGGCCGATCTGATCGTCTATGCCACCG
>JANMHL010000118.1:0-9711 GCA_031375125.1 Novosphingobium sp.
GGCGCCTCGCGACCTACCGGATCGATTATTCGTTCGATGGCGCTGCGCCCAAAGTTCTGACCATGGAGCAACTGGGCGAAGACAAGTCCCCGCCCGGCTCCGCCGCCTCACAAGCCGATCTGGGTCAAATTATCCCGCTGCCCGGCTGGGCCGAACTGCGGATGACGCAGGGCAAGAATGGCACGCCGATCGTTCGCCGCTTCCTGCTGGCACCGACGGCGAGCCGCGATGCGCTGTTCGCCAAAGCTTGGGCCGAAGCCGAAGCGAAGTTCGCCAGCCCGGCGGGCAAGTGCGAGGCGATAAACTGAATTGAACGAACGGGTTGCGGGAGACCGGCGGATGCGTGCAGCGGTAATTCTGGCGATGGCAACCGCCGCACTGGTCGCGCAGCCGGGGTCCGCAAACGTGCTGACCTATCATTGCGATGGCTTCGGCGGGCGACCGAACGCGGGGCAAGTCACGGTCATGCATTCGTTTTCAAGCGGCGGCCAACCAGTTGATTCGTTTGCTATCTGGATGCCCCATGCAGAAGTGTCTAACCCGATGTGGTCTGGCTTTGGCGTCAATCTCGAGTTGCAAATTGAGTATTCGAATCCCACAGTTGCTGGCATCGGCCCCATAGACAGCGCATTTTTAACTCTGCAAATACACGAGCCGTTTGGAAGCGAAAAGACATCTGAATCGCTTCAAAGCGAGCTGACCAAACTGAAAGTTGACGCGTCGATTGATGGCCGTGCACCAGTTACGCTGGTTTGGGACAAGGACCAACCCGCCTTTGAATGGCCAAATGTCGCCAACAGCAGGGTCACCATCAGATTTCCGGCCTCAGCTCGCTCAGCCACGTTCACCGTACGCAATAACAAAGGCCAGGCGGTCAACACTACCCGTTTCGATCTTGCGCAAACCTCCGACCGCGACGCTCGGTACAAGATCGCACGCGAAAAGGCCGATAAGGCAGCGTTGGATTACAAGAGCTGCATGAAGTCAGGCTAGCGTGACCGGGTGGCAAAGGGCTTATCAGGCGGCCTAAGCCGCCTCTTCCTTGCCCTTCAGCACGCGCACCGGGTCTTTGCGGCCTTCGACGACGTCCTTGTCGACTACCACTTCGGCGATGTCGGTTTCGGTCGGGATATCGAACATCGTGTCGAGCAGCAGCCCTTCGACAATCGAGCGCAGTCCGCGTGCACCGGTTTTGCGCTCGATCGCCTTTTTGGCAATCGCTTCGAGCGCGTCATCGGTGAAGGTCAGCGAGACGTCTTCGAGATCGAACAGTTTGGCATACTGCTTGATCAGCGCGTTCTTGGGTTCCTGCAGGATCTTGACCAGCGCGGCGATATCCAGATCTTCCAGCGTCGCGATCACCGGCAGACGGCCGACGAATTCGGGGATCAGCCCGAATTTCAGCAGATCTTCGGGCTCAGCCTTTTGCAGCAGTTCGCCAACCTTGCGCTTTTCCGGAGCGGCAACGTGCGCGCCGAACCCGATCGAGCGCTTTTGCAGGCGGTCGGCGATGATCTTTTCGAGGCCTGCAAAGGCCCCGCCGCAAATGAACAGGATGTTGGTGGTATCGACCTGCAAGAATTCCTGCTGCGGATGCTTGCGCCCGCCCTGCGGAGGAACGCTCGCCGTGGTGCCTTCCATCAGCTTGAGCAGCGCCTGCTGGACCCCTTCACCCGAAACGTCGCGGGTGATGCTGGGGTTTTCGGCCTTGCGGCTGATCTTGTCGATTTCGTCGATGTAGACGATCCCGTGCTGGGCCTTTTCGACGTTGTAGTCGCTGGCCTGCAGCAATTTCAGGATGATGTTTTCAACGTCCTCACCCACGTAACCGGCTTCGGTCAGGGTGGTGGCATCAGCCATGGTGAACGGCACGTCGAAGGTTTTCGCCAGCGTCTGGGCCAGCAAGGTCTTGCCGCAACCGGTCGGCCCGACCAGCAGGATGTTCGACTTTGACAGCTCAACTTCGCTGCCCTTGGCGCTGTGCTTCAGCCGTTTGTAGTGGTTGTGGACGGCGACCGAGAGCACCCGCTTGGCGCGGTCCTGGCCGATCACATAGTCGTTCAGCGTTTCGAAGATATCCTTCGGGGTCGGCACCCCGCCGTCCTTCTTGCCTGCGATCCCGGCCTTGGTTTCCTCACGGATGATGTCGTTGCACAGCTCGACGCATTCATCGCAGATGAACACGGTTGGGCCGGCAATCAGCTTGCGCACCTCGTGCTGCGATTTACCGCAGAAGCTGCAGTACAGGGTGCTTTTGGCGTCGGTTCCGCTCAGTTTGGTCATGCTATCGTCCATAGTTCCGCTCGCGCGGAGAATCGCCGGAATGTAACCCGGCGGTAACATTATGCAATCCTGCGCTATAACCCCAGCATATTGCTCGGTGCTGAAGCGGCAGGGTTACTGTTTCCCTTATGCCTAGCTTGGCGCGCCGCCGCTGCCGCTGGCATCGGTTTCATTGTCGGGCCGGGTTTCGAACACCCGGTCGACCAAGCCGAAGTCCTTGGCTTCGCCAGCACTGAGCCAGGTGTCACGGTCCATCGCATCGGCAATCTCTGCCTCGGACTTGCCGGTAAACTTGGCATAAAGCTCATGCATCGTCTTTTTCAGCCGCAGAATTTCGCGGGCCTGAATTTCGATATCGCTGGCCATGCCGCGCGCCCCGCCCGAAGGCTGGTGGATCATGATCCGCGCCTGCGGCAAAGCAACCCGCATCCCCGGCTCACCAGCGGCGAGCAGGAAGCTGCCCATCGAGCAGGCCTGGCCGATGCAGACGGTCGAAACCTTGGGTTTGATGTATTGCATGGTGTCAAAGATCGCCATGCCAGCCGTCACGACGCCGCCGGGCGAGTTGATGTACATCGAGATATCCTTGCTCGGATTCTCGCTTTCCAGGAACAGCAGCTGGGCCACGATCACCGAAGCCATATGGTCTTCGACTTCGCCCGTGACAAAGATGATCCGTTCGCGCAGCAGCCTCGAATAGATGTCAAAGCTGCGCTCGCCGCGGGCCGATTGCTCGACCACAACCGGGATCAGCGCGCCGGTGCTGGGGTCTTGCGAAAACTTTCCTTGCGCGTTCGATGCGCCGTACAGGTCGATCATGGGAATCCTCTTTGCTGGAACCGCCTATGTCGGCGCTGGCTGCGCGATGTTCAAGGGGCTTAACCTTTCGCCGCTGCCAACACCGCGCCAACTTTGTCGCTGATCTGCTGGACCGAGAACGGCTTGGGCAGGAATTCGGCGTTGTCGATGGCGATTTCCTTGCGCAGTTGTTCCTCGGCATAGCCCGACATGAACAGCACCGGCAGGACTGGCCGCAGTTTGCGGATTTCGCGGACCATGCTGGGGCCGTCCATCGCGGGCATCACCACGTCTGACACGATCATATCGAACTGCGCCCCGCCCTTGACCAGCTCCAGCCCTTCATCGCCGTCGCTGGCGGTGGTGACGGTGTAGCCGGCGCGGGTCAGCGCGCGTTCGGCGACGACGCGGACCATATCCTCGTCCTCAACCAGCAGCAGCCTGCCCCCGCCCGACCATTGCTGAACCGGAACTTCGACCGGCGCGGCCAGTTCGGGCACCGGCGCATTGGGATCGGCGTGGTGGACCGGCAGATAGACGGTAAAGGTGGTGCCCCGGCCAAGCTCGCTGTCGGCAAAGATGAACCCGCCCGATTGCTTGACGATCCCGTAAACGGTTGAGAGGCCAAGGCCGGTGCCTTTGCCCAGATCCTTGGTCGTAAAGAACGGTTCGAAAATCTTGCCGAGGTGATCGGGCGCGATCCCGCTGCCGGTGTCCTGCACCACCAGCGCAGTGTAATCGGCCAACGGCATGATCCCGCCTTGCATTCGGGCGACGTCGGCGGCGCTGACCTTTTTGGTCGCGAGGGTCAGCTTGCCGCCGCTTTCGCTTTTGGCCAGCATCGCGTCGCGGGCGTTGACCGCCAGATTGACGATCACCTGTTCGAGCTGGCTGGGATCGGCGCGAACCGGGCCCAGATCGCGGTCGTGGGTGACGGTCAGCTGGATCTTTTCGCCAATCAGCCGCTTGAGCAGGTGCGACACGTCTGACAGCACATCGGGCAGTTGCAGCACTTCGGGGCGCAGAGTTTGCTGGCGGCTGAAGGCCAGCAATTGCCGGGTCAGGCTGGCCGCGCGGTTGGAATTGGCGCGGATCTGCTGGATATCGTCATAGTCACTGTCACCCGGCGTGTGGCGCAGCAGCATCAGATCGCAAGTGCCCAGGATCGCGGTCAGGACATTGTTGAAATCGTGCGCCACCCCGCCCGCCAGCTGCCCGACGGCCTGCATCTTAGTGGCCTGAGCAACCTGCCGTTTCAGCCGGGTTTCTTCGGTATTGTCGGTCAGACCCAGCAGCACCGCTGCCTCACCTAACCCGCGCACACCCGCCAAACTGAGCGAGATCGTTTCCTCAGGCTGGCCGCGCAATCGCACCGCCAGATCGCCGCTGGCGGCTGGCCCCTGCGCAAAGCGGCGGATCGCGTCGGAGATCGGGCCTTTGTCTTCCTGCACCACCAGATCGGTTGGATAGGTTGGCGCCGGATCGCCGTCCTTGCCCGCCGCGCGCATGAACGCGGTGTTGGCGAACAGCAGCCGCCCATCGCGGTCAGCCATGGCGAGGCCGAGCGGAAGTTGGCCCAGCAATGCCTCGAGATGCGGCACGGCGGCGCTCGCCTCGCCCGCGCCGCTGCCGATACCGACGCCGTGGTCGGCGATCAGGATCAGGCTGGGAGTGTTGTCATAATCGGGCGCTGCGCCCGCATCGGGATCGCTGACCGGCAGATAGAACAGGCTGAGCGAGGCACCGCGCTTGCCATCGCGGGCCCAGCTGATCTGATCGCGTTCATCCTGCCGCAGCAACGCGGTAAATTCTTGGCCGGTCAGTAAAGCTGCCGGATCGCCAGTGGCGCGGCTGGCGAACCCGGCGCTGGCGGCGCGCAATTTGCCGTCGGGATCGACGATGGCCGCGGCGAACCCGGCTTGGCTGAGCGCCCGGCCCAGCTTGCCATCAAGGTGCGGAACCAGTTCGGCGACCAGATCGGGCGGGGTCAACGGCGAGATTGTCCAGACCAGATAGTCATCGCCGCGCCCGGCCCGCAGCGCGCTGGCTTTCCAGCGGCCCTCAGCATTTTCGACCAGATCGGCCGCGCCCCGGCCATCGCGCCAGGCCGCGCGCCCGGCCTTGGCCAACCGTTCCGCACTGATATTGTCGACCGCCAGCCGCGGCGGGGCCGCTTGCGCGGTGAACCATTTTTCATAGAGCGGATTGGCGCAAACCAGCCGGCCGGCCCGGTCGGTCACGGCAATGGCAGCATCGGCGCGGTCAATCGCGGCGACGGTGACGGACCAATCGGGCAGAGCAAATTCGGGCGCAGTATTGTCAGGCGCGCGGCGGGTCAGAAACCAGACGACTGCGCCAAGCCCGGCCAAGCCAGCGGCGAACACCGCCACCACCAGCGCTTGGCCGGATGCCAGCCAGACCAGTGCCGCGCTGGCCATCAAGGCCGCGCCCAGCACCAGACGCTCAATCGGGCGAGCGCCAGCGCCGGGAATAGCGGCGCTCATCCCTCGCCCAGCCCAGCGCGCATCCGCTCAATCGCGGTCTTGCGCTTGTGCCGGACCCACCAGTTCCAGCTGAATGAACTGATGAGATAACCGAGCGCTGCAACCACAGTGGAGATCGTAAACAACCCGATCAGCACAGCCGGGGCGGCATCCGAAAAGAACCAGCTGGACCAAGCCCCAATATCAGCACCACGGCCCATCAGGTCGTAAAGCGTGGCCAGATCGGCGTGATAACCCAGCCGGTTTCCGATCCAGGCCGAGGCCAGCAAGATCAGCGGCGTGGTCAGTGGGTTGGACAGGAAAGTCATCAGGGCGGCCAGCGGAATGTTGCCGCGGCTGGGCACACACATCAGTGCTGCGCCGACGATCTGGACTCCTGGTATCAGCGCAAAAATGCCGACCAACAGCCCAACTGCCACCCCGCGCGGGACAGAACGGCGGGTAAACCGCCACAATTCCTGCCGCCGCGCCAGCGGGCCAATCCAGCGGTTGTGCTCCATATCCTCGCGCTTGGGCAGGTTGCGGTGCATCCAGCGGGATATTTTGGCGGGAAAGCTGCTCATTTGTGTTCCCGCATAATCCGCGCCTGATCGCGCTTCCAGTCACGGTCCTTGGATGTCGCGCGTTTGTCCGCCACATTCTTGCCCTTGGCCAGCGCCAGCTCGACTTTCGCCCGGCCGCGGCTGTTGAAATAGACCGATAGCGGAACCAGCGTCATCCCTTTGCGTTCAACCGCCCCGGTGAAGCGGGCGATCTCGCGTTCGTGCAGCAGCAGTTTGCGCGGGCGTTTGGGGACGTGGTTGTTGCGGTTGCCGTGGCTGAATTCGGGAACGTTGGAGTTAATCAGCCAAACCTCTCCGTTCTTGACCTCGGCATAGCTCTCGGCAATCGAACCCTCGCCGAACCGCAGGCTCTTCACCTCGGTCCCGGTCAGGCAAATCCCGGCCTCAACCGTGCTATCAATATAATAGTCATACCGCGCCCGCCGGTTCTCGGCGACGATCTTGGTCTTGTCGAATGCGGGGTGGACGGGACGGGCCATGTTGAAGGGGCATGTAAGGCGTGCAAGGGCAAAAGGAAACGGGGAAGACTGAACTTATCGATCAGCGATCAATTCAGCCCAGCCCAATCCAACCCTGCATCCACCGCCGCGCGCGATTCCGCGCTGCACGGCACGATCGGTAAGCGCACGTCTTCACCGATCCAGCCGAGGACCTTGGCCATCGCGTATTTGAGCGGCCCGGGGCTGGCGTCAGTGAACAGCGCCTGGTGCAGCGGGAACAGCCGCTCGTTCAGTTCGTGCGCCTTGGCCATGTCGCCCGCCAAACTCGCCGCCTGAAAATCGGCGCAAAGCCGCGGCGCGACGTTTGCGGTGACCGAGATGCAGCCGACCCCGCCCCCGGCGTTGTAGTGCAGCGCCATGTCATCATTGCCGCAGATTTGCGCAAAGCTGGTGCCCAGTGCGATCCGGTGCGCCGTCAGCCGGGTCATGTCACCGCTGGCGTCCTTGATCCCGACAATCCGGTCCGGAAACCGGCGGGCCAGTTCGATCGTGGTTTCGCAGCTGATATCGGTCACGGTCCGGCCCGGAACGTTATAGAGCAGCATTGGCAGATCGACCCGCTCGGCCAGATAGCTGAAATGCGCCAGCAGCCCGGCCTGACTGGGGCGGTTGTAATAGGGCGCGACCATCAGCGCGGCATCGGCGCCCAGATCCTTGGCCACTTGCATATGCCACAGCGCGGTTTGGGTATCGTTGCTGCCGCACCCGGCGATCACCGGCACCCGGCCTGCGGTCTGCTCAATGCACAGCTCAAACAGCCGGTGCTGCTCATCATTGCTGAGCGTTGGCGCTTCACCGGTGGTGCCGCAGGGAACCAGCGCGCCGGAACCTTGTTCTATCTGCCAATCGACCAAACGGCGAAAGGCCGCCTCATCGACAGCACCGTTCTTAAACGGGGTAACCAGAGCCGGTATCGAGCCGGAGAACATGGACTTTATCCCTGCAACTGCCCCATAGGGGCTTCGTTCAGCCAGCCATAAGGATCCTTTTCCCATAATGTCCAGTATGCTTCGCGCCCCAACTGCTTTGGCAATCGCACTACTGGCTTTTCAGGCTGCTCCCGCGGCGGCTCAATCGGCTGACGGGACCGAATGGGATCAGGCCCGCGTAAACCTGCGCGCACTGCCGCCGGGCGATATGCATATGGCGGTGGAACGCTGGAAACTGCTGGTGGCGAGCCCCGGCTTTGGCTTTGGCGATTACGCCGGGTTCGTGATGGCCTATCCGGGCCTGCCCGAAGAAGCCAAACTGCGCAGCTTTGCCGAAGCTGCGCTGGAACGAGAAAGCGTGCCTCCGGCGCAGATCGCGGCATTCTTTGACCGGTTCCCGCCGCTCAGCAACCGGGCCCGGGCGCGCTATGCACTGGCGCTGGCCGCACTTGGCCGTCCCGAGGCCAAACAGGTCGCGCTTAACGCCTGGCGCGGCGGGCTGATGGGCGACGATAGCGAGGCGGCGATCTTTGCCCGGCTTGGCCCCACCCTGACCTATGACGATCATGATACCCGAATGGACGCGCTGCTGTGGGCGGGCGCCGGGCCGCAAGCCGAACGGCAACTGCTGTATGTATCCCCAGCCAAACGGATGACTTTTGCCGCGCGGCTGGGGCTGGTGAACGGCAAGGATCCGGCCGTCGCCGGGATCGCCCTGCCGCCAGAAGTTCTGCAAGATGCTGGCTATGTCTACAACCGCAGCCGGATGCTGCGGACCAGCGGGCAATCGGGCGCAGCAACCGCGCTGCTCTCCGCCCGCCCGCGCCTGACCACCCCGCCGCGCGAACCACGCAAATGGGTCGGCGAGCTGTTGGCGGTGGCGAAAAACGCCGATGCCTTTGGCGCAGTGCGGATCGCTGCCGGGGTCGACGATACTTTTGCGCCGGGCACCGATGTATCGGGGCAAAGTTTCGCGATCCGGGATGATTACACCTCGCTGATGTGGCTGGGCGGCACCAAAGCGCTATGGAGCCTGGGCGATGGCAATCGCGCCGCGCCGCTGTTCTGGCGCTATGGCGCAGCAGCCCGCACCCCGCAGACCCGCTCAAAGGGGTTCTACTGGGCCGGTCGCGCCGCGGCCAAGGGCGGCAATCCGGCTGAGGCCACCCGCTATTTCGAAATGGCCGCGCAATATCCCGACAACTTTTACGGGATGCTGGCGTTGGAGCGGCTGGGCCGGCCGCTGCTGGCCCCGCCAACTACACCCAGCGTCGCGCCAACTCCGGCCGAGCGGACCGCGTTCAACGATCGCCCGCTGACCAAAGCGGTGCGCGAAGTAGCGCGCGACAGTGATTGGCGGACTGGGGTGCAGTTCTTCAAGGAACTGGCTGAACAGGCCGAAACCGAAGCCGATCACGTGCTGGTGGCAGGTTTGGCGCAGGAACTGGGCCGCCGCGATCTGGGTGTGATCCTGGGTCAGGCCGCGCACGTTGATGGGCACGGCAATTACCGCAAGACCAGCTTTCCGTTGATCCCGATCCCACAAGGTTCGAATTGGACCTTCGTTCACGCGATCTCTCGCCAAGAAAGCCAGTTTGCCATGAACGCCGTCAGCCACGCTGGGGCGCGCGGGCTGATGCAATTGATGCCCGGCACCGCGCGCGAAACATCCGGCAAAATCGCGATGGCCTATCGCCCCGATGCCCTGACCGTTGATACCGATTATAATATCTCGCTCGGCTCGACCTACATCCAGCGGATGCTGGATTATTATGGTGGCAGTTATCCCTTGGCGATAGCTGCCTACAATGGCGGCCCCGGCAACGTGAACAAATGGCTGAAAGCCTATGGCGACCCGCGCACCGGCAGCATCGGCATGATGGAATGGATCGAGAAAATTCCGCTGACCGAAACCCGCGATTATGTTTACCGCGTCCTCGAAAATGCCGTGATGTATGACCATCTGCATCCTGAAAAAGCACGGGTGCGTTCGGCAACGCCGCTAACGGCCATGTTTGACTTCGCGCACCGGCACCCAGCGATAGACTCTCGTCGTCCGCGAACAGCGGAACGCCATGGGCTTGCGCGGCCAACCGGAGTGCATTCTGCTTGGTATTCGTCTCTGCCGCCGCAC
>JANMHL010000196.1:0-4159 GCA_031375125.1 Novosphingobium sp.
TCGCGCTTGCCGGCTGGTTCATCGGCATTGGCAATAAATTCGAGGACTTGCTTGCGGGTGGGAAGGCCGGGCTGTGGTTTGGGTGGCTTGGCCAATTTAATAGGCCCGCGCTACGTAAATTCGCTCTACCGCCGGTTCGCCCGTGAACGGGCAGGTTCCGGATACCGGCGCGCCGCCCATTGGCGTGTTTCGGACGGTCAGTTTCATGGTCTTGAGCTTGGCCACCACTGCTTCCAGCGCCGCGCCGGTTGGGCGGGACCAGCAAATCTCGGCCCAGCCAGGATAGCGGTTGCCCTCTGCAAAGTAGGCCTCCAGCCCGGCCATATCGGTGACGCCGGTGTGAAGATTGGCATCGCGCCGGGCGGTCGCTTCGGCGTGCAGGCTGCGCTGCACGTCTTCGAGTTCGGCGGCGGCGGCGGAAAGGAACGCGTCCTTGTCCTGCCCGATGAAATTGACCTTGCCGTCCTCACGGTACAGCCGATCACGCCGGACCACGGACACTTGCCCGCCAGCAGCATCGCGGCCGCCGATTTCAAGGATCAGCGGCACGCCTTTTTTGACCCAACCCCAGCGTTTCTGCGTGGCTTTGCCCGCGCGCTTATCGAGCAGCACGCGGATCGGTTCACCCAGCGCGGTTTGCGCGATCAGGGCTTTGCGCAAGGTTTCGCAATAGGCCAGCAGTGCATCGTCGCCGTCATCCTCGCGCAGCATTGGCAGGATCACGATCTGGTGCGGCGCGATCGCGGGCGGCACGCGCAGACCATCATCATCGCCGTGGGTCATGATCACTCCGCCGATGAGGCGGGTCGAAACGCCCCAGCTGGTGGTGTGGCACAGCTGCTGACTACCTTCCTTGTCCTGATAACGGATCCCCGCCGATGCGGCGAACCCGGTGCCGAGGTAGTGGCTGGTCCCGGCCTGCAGCGCCTTGCCGTCCTGCATCATCGCTTCGATGCTGTAGGTCGCCGCCGCGCCGGGGAAACGCTCATGCTCGGGCTTTTCGCCCGCGAACACCGGCATCGCCAGGTCTTCTTCGGAATGGGCGCGGTACATTTCGAGCGCGCGCAGCGTTTCCTCCATCGCGCCAGCCTTGTCAGCATGGGCGGTGTGGCCTTCCTGCCAAAGGAATTCGCTGGTCCGCAGGAACATCCGCGTGCGCATTTCCCAGCGGACCACATTGGCCCACTGGTTGGTCAGCAACGGCAGATCGCGCCAGCTCTGTACCCAGCGCGCCATCGCCTGACCGATTACGGTTTCGGACGTTGGGCGGACAATCAACGGCTCTTCCAGCTTGGCTTCGGGATCGGGGATCAGCCCGCCCTTGCCGTCCTGAATCAGGCGGTGATGGGTGACGACGGCCATTTCCTTGGCGAACCCGTCAACGTGCTCAGCCTCTTTGGCGAAATAGCTCAGCGGGATGAACAGCGGAAAATAACAGTTGTCGACGCCCGCCGCCTTGATCCGCGCATCCATCAGTTTCTGGATCCGTTCCCAGATGCCATAGCCCCACGGGCGGATCACCATGCAGCCGCGAACGCCGCTTTCTTCGGCCATTTCAGCCTCGGCAATGACCTCCTGATACCAGGCGGCGAAGTCGTCGGAACGGGTGACAGTAAGGGCGTGTTTCATGCGCGGCGCGGTAGCCGCTTGGGCCATGGCGCACAAGGCTTGTGCTTGCGCAAATCCGTGTTAAGTCGAGGGTTATGGTGGGGATTTCGAGCAAGTTCAGGGCGATGTGCATAGTCGCCGTGGTTTCTGCGGTGGCGTTCGCGCCTGCGGCGGCGTCGGGGCAAACTGCTCCGCGAGCCACAACCACCGCTTCTAGCCCGGCAACTTCTGGCCCCGCGACTTCTGGCCCCGCGACAACGGCACCTGGAACCGGGACTTCAACTTCAACCACGATCAAAATCAATCCGAAATCCGTGATCAAGGCCGTCGGTTCGATCTTCAAGTCCAAACCGAAACCGGTGCCCACTCCAACGCCGACGCCAACCCCAACGCCTACCCCAACAGCCACACCGACGCCGACAGCAACGCCGACCAAGGCGCCGCGTCCACGCCCGACGGCGGCCCCCGTGCCGCGGCCAACAAAAACTTCGGCCCCAGCGCCGCGACCGCGCGTGAAAGCCGTTGCAAAACCCGCCGTCAAGCCAATCGCCGCTCCCACCGCAGAGCCTGCGCTTGTGGCCGAGCCATTGCCGCTTCCGCAGATGACGGCTGCGCCTACCCCGCCGCCACCACCGCAAGATTTGGGCTACCTCGGCTGGATTGCTGCGCTGGTGGCCGGATTGTCGGCGGGCGGCTATGCACTGAAACAATGGTTCAATCCAAAGTTCAAATTGAACTGTGAAATTGAATCAGGCGCCAGCACACTGACCGCAGCGTCATCGCCGGCAGTTACCGCCCCCGACCTCGCATTTACAATCCAGATCGAGCCTGGCGAGGTCAGCGCCCCGTCCATGCTGGTTGCTCTGGTGACAGGAGACCCAGCATGATTGAACCCGGCCAGATCGAACTTTCACAGCTGATTCCGCCCGAAACGTTCGATGCAGCGGCTGAGCAAGCCGCGTTGGAATTGGGCGAGCAAGGCGGCGGGCGGATGCAAAAGGCGATGTCGGGCCTGGCGGGTCAGCGGATTGCGGCGGCCATGGCGGAAAAGCTCAAGCAGCTCGATCTGTTGCCGATGTTCATCCAAGGCTGGGGCAAATCGCCCGAGATTGAAGCCGAGGCCAAGGCCAGCCAAGCCAGCGACGAGCCGCGCTTTATCCGGCTGGGCAAGCTGGAGCAGGATCTTGATCTCTTCCCGATCCTTGGCATTTCGGGATTTGGCCTGTCCGCGAATCCAATCAATTTCACGCTAACGCTGAAAGCGGAATTCGAAGCGATCGAGGTTGGGCTTGAGAAGGCCTATGTTGTGCAGATCGGCGGCGGACTGTGCCGCTTGGCGGCCGTGCTCAAGCTCGGCCAGTTTGCTTTCCCGACCGGGGTCGATCCGGTCGAATGGCAAGTCGGTAGAGGCCGCAAGTTTGAAAAGCCGGGCGTGCCGCTGCTACCCAATCAGGCAAGGACCACGGCTTAGTCCTTAGCCAGTTTGTCCAGCTTGGCCTGCATTTCGGCCATTTGTTTGCGCAGCGCCGCAATCTCGTCCTCCTGACCCTTGCCGGTCGAGCTGCTTTTGTCGTCAGCCAGGCTCGGCACGAAAGCCGAGGCTGCGGCCTTGAAAATCGCCAGATTTTGCTGCGCCAATTTGGCCAGCGGATTGCCGGCTAGGCTCGCCTCAAACGCTTCGCGCAGTTTGGACTGGTTGGCGCGGAACTGGTCCATGCTGGCTTCGAGGTAGTGCGGGACCAGCCCCTGCATCGAATTGCCATACATCGATATCAGCTGGCGCAGAAAGTTGACCGGCAGCATCTGTTCGCCGCGCACGGTTTCTTCTTCCATGATGATTTGCGTCAGGATCTGGTGGGTAATGTCAGTCCCGGCCTTGGCATCCAGCACCTGAAAATCGACCCCCTCGCGGGTCATCTTGGCGAGATGATCGAGCGTAATGTAGCTGGATGATTTGGTGTTGTAGAGCCGCCGGTTGGCGTACTTCTTGATGACAACGGTTTCGCCTTTGGCGTCGGACATGGCTGGGTTCCTGCTGGGGATGTGCCCCCTTGCCGTAACGTTAGCACTTGCAGCAACGCCAATGCAACATTTCCATTGTGCGCAGCATCACCGCGTAAATCGGCGGCCCAGCGCGGTCAGCAGTTCATATTGGGACAACCCGGTCAGCGCCGCTGCTTCGGGTAATGCGTAATCCGCTGTCACCCAATCGCCTTCGCCCAAGTGCGGTGCAGCAGACAGGTCGATCACGGTCATATCCATTGAAACCCGGCCCAGCACCGGCAGCCGCGCCTGCCCCGCCAGCATTGCCCCTTTGCCCGACCAGCAGCGCAGATAACCATCGGCATAGCCCAGGCTGATCACCCCGACCCGCATCGCCGCAGTCGCGGTGAAAGTTCCATTATAGCCGATGGTGCCCCCCGCGGCGACCTGCCGGACCTGCATGATCACCGCCTCTGGCCGAGCGACCTGCTGGATCACCCCGGCCAAAGCCGCACACGGCACCCCGCCATACAGCGCCAGGCCGGGCCGGGTCAGGTCGCCGTGATAA
>JANMHL010000220.1:0-3883 GCA_031375125.1 Novosphingobium sp.
CCCGCCAGGTGCAGACGGTCTCCGGTGAGGAGCTCAGTCTTGAGACTCCCGGTGCCAGCCCTCTGCGGCTGGTCGAGAAACTCCCCAACGTGAACTTCCAGTCGGCCGACCCCTTTGGATCCTATGAGTGGTCAGCGCGGATTTCCATCCGCAGCTTCAACCAGAACCAGCTGGGTTTCAACTTTGACGGCATCCCGCTGGGCGACATGACCTATGGCAACCACAACGGCCTGCACATCAGCCGCGTGGTCAGCCCGGAAAACATCGGCACCGTGCGGGTGACGCAAGGGTCCGGATCGCTCGGCACGCAATCGACCAACAATCTGGGCGGCACGGTAGAGACATTCTCGATGGACCCGATGGACCGCAACGGCGGTCAGGCCAATGCAACCTATGGCAGCGACAACACGATCCGCGGGTTCGTGCGGCTGAACCTTGGGGTTGCCGATGGCCCGCGCGGGTTCGTCTCTTACGGCTATGGCTCGACCGACAAGTACAAGGGCAAGGGCACTCAGGATCAGCACATGATCAATGCCAAACTGGTGGTGCCAATCGGTGATGCCCAGTTTGACGCCTGGATCAGCTATTCTGACCGGCGCGAGCAGGACTATCAGGATATGTCACTCGGGATGCTCAGCCGGCTGGGCTATGATTGGGACAACAGCTTTCCCGATTATGCCAGCGCGATCTTGTACGCCGATATCGGCAACAACCGCGGCGAAACCGGCGCGCCGATTTCCAACGCCGGGGCTGGCACGGTCTATCCGGGCAATGTCACCACGGTTGACGATGCCTATTACGATGCCTCGGGCCTGCGTGAGGATACCGTCGCGGCGATCGGCTTCAAGAGCCCGCTGGGCGACAACGTCGATCTGGCACTGCGGGCCTATTATCACCACAACAAGGGCATGGGCCTGTGGGCGACCCCTTATGTCCCCAGCCCCAATGGTACGCCGATTTCGATTCGCACCACCGAATACAAGATCGACCGCGGCGGCCTGTTCGGCAAGCTGAGCTGGGAATATCGCGGCAATAAACTGACCGTGGGCGGCTGGTATGAAACCAACAGCTTCAACCAGGCCCGCCGGTTCTATGACCTGCAAAGCCGCACGGTACCGGGCCGCTCGTTCCGCGAATATCCGACGAGTCCGTTCTTTACCCAGTGGGAGTTCAATTTCGACACGCAAACGCTGCAGTATTTCGTGGAAGACCGGATCGATCTGGGCGCGTTGAAGGTCAATTTGGGCTGGAAGGGCTTTCGCGTCACCAACGAAGCCACCGCCGTGGTTGCCGCCAGCTTTCCGCAGGGCAAGATCGACGCGACCGACTGGTTCCAGCCGCACGTCGGGCTGAACTACACACTAAGCGATAATGCCGAAGTGTTTGCTGGCTTTACCCAGGCGACTCGCTCGTTCGCCTCGGCCACCACGACTGGCCCGTTCTCAACCAACCAAACCGGGTTCAACGCGATTGTCGGCACGTTGAAGCCGGAAACCTCTGACACCTATGAACTGGGCGCGCGTTACAACAGCCCGGTGTTCAACGGGACGGTCGGAGTTTACCTCGTGAACTTCAACAACCGGCTGCTGTCTGCCGCCAGCGGCCCCAGCATCCTGGGCAGCCCTTCGGTGCTGCAAAACGTTGGCTCGGTGCGCTCCTACGGGTTCGAAGCGGTCGGCGAGTTTAAGCTGGGCGGCGGCTGGGGTCTGTTCGGCTCGTACAGCTACACCGACGCGACCTATCGCAACGATGTCTACAACGTCTCGAACGTGTTGCTGGCGGCGATCAAGGGCAAGACGGTGATTGATTCGCCTAATCACTTGCTGCGCGGCGAACTGACCTATGATCAGGGTTCGCTGTTTGGGCGGATCGGCGCGAACTATATGTCAAAGCGGTACTTTACGTATACCAACGATCAGTCGGTCCCCGGGCGGGTGATTATCGACGCCTCGATCGGCTACCGCCTGACCGACACGATCGAAGTCCAGTTAAACGCCACCAACCTGCTCGACAAGCAGTACCTCGGCACGATCAATTCGGGCGGCACCGGTAACAGCGGGGATCGCCAGACACTGCTGGTCGGCGCGCCGCAGCAGTTCTTTGCGACGCTGAAGGTCGGGTTCTGATCTTGGGTTGATGTTCCCATGCAAGGGGGTGGTTGCCGAGATCGGCGGCCACCCCTTTGCATTTGTGCAAAGCTCGCTAGCCTGCAATCTGCGAAGCCAACAAGGACCGCGCCATGACCAATTCTTTCGCACTTACCCGCCGCACCACTCTGGCTGGGCTCTCGGCCGCTGCTGCAGTCGCAGTTCTGCCGGGTGAGGCGGCAGCGGCAAACCCGCTGTTCCGCCACGGCGTGGCCAGCGGCGATCCGGACGCGACTTCGGTGGTGCTGTGGACCCGGATCAGCGTGGGGGCGGCGCTGACGGTGGAGTGGGAACTGGCCACTGACGCCAAATTTGCCCGGATCGTGCGGCGCGGCACGCTGCAGACGGGGCCGGATCGGGACTATACGGTCAAGGCGCTGGCCGAAGGACTGGCATCGGGCGGGCGCTATTTCTACCGGTTCCGGGCGCGCGGCGCCCTATCGCCCGTCGGGCAGACCCGGACTTTGCCGGTCGGGCGGGTCAACCGGCTGGGGATCGCGCTGGCCTCGTGCTCCAACTATGCCTTCGGGTTCTTCAACGCCTATGACGCAATCGCGCGCGATCCGGCGGTCGATTTCGTGCTGCACACCGGCGACTACATCTACGAATACGGCGCCGATGGCTGGGGCGGCGATGTCGCCAAGCGGATTGGCCGGGTCCATCAACCGGCCCATGAAATCGTCTCGCTGTCGGACTATCGCACGCGCCACGCGCAGTACAAAACCGATGCCGGATCGCAGGCGATGCACGCCGCCAAGCCACTGCTGGCCTGCTGGGACGATCATGAAAGCGCCAACAATCCTTGGACCGGCGGGGCGCAGAACCATCAGAGCGACAAGGAAGGCGATTGGGCCGCCCGCCGCGCCGCTTCGATCCAGGCCTATTTCGAATGGATGCCGGTGCGCGAACCGGGCGCAGGGCGCAGCCGGATGCAGTTCTGGCGGAGCTACACGTTCGGCGATCTCGCCACGTTGTCCACGCTCGAAACCCGCCACACCGCGCGGGCCGAGCAGGTCGATTACCTGCCCTATACCAAGACGATTGCCAGCCATGCCGATGCCCGGGCGATGGAGCGTGATGCGATCGGTGCGCCGGGCCGGACGATGCTGGCGACAGAGCTGGAAACCGATCTTGCCGCCGCATGGTCTCAGTCGAAGGAACTGGGTCAACCTTGGCGCTTGATCGGAAACCCCATGCCGATTGCCCGGACCCGGGTGCCCGATGTGGTCGCGCTGGGCCTGATCCCCAACCCCGCCACGCAGGACAAACCCTCGCTATCCGCGCAATTTCTGGCGTGGAAAGGCAAATGGAACCTGCCGCTTTCGCCCGATACCTGGGACGGTTATGAATGGGCCCGCGAACGGCTTTATGGTCAGGCCCGCAGTGCCGGGGTCAATGATCTGGTGTTCCTGACCGGCGACAGCCATTCGTTCTGGGCCAACCGGCTGGCCGATACCGCCGGGCGTCCGACCGGGCTTGAACTGGGCACAGCCGGGATCAGCTCACCGGGCGATTTCGTGGAAAGCGGGTTCGATCCGGCCACCGCGGCGCGGATTGACCGCGCGTTTGAAGAGCACAATCCTGAAGTGGTCTGGACCGACAATATGCATCAGGGCTATGTTCGGCTGGTCATGGGCCGCAGCGCTGCGCAGGCCGATTTTGTCGCAGTCAGCACGGTCTTGTCGCCGCGTTATCGGGCCGCCACGATTAAGCGGATGGCGATCACGCCCGGCGCG
>JANMHL010000221.1:0-5665 GCA_031375125.1 Novosphingobium sp.
ACCGGGATATCGAGCAGCCCCTGTTCGACCAGAAACAGCAGGTTGATGACACGCCCGGTGCGGCCATTGCCGTCGCTGAACGGATGGACCGCCTCGAACTGGTAATGCTGCACCGCCAGCCGGACAAGCGGATCGACGTCGTCGGTCGCGTGGATGTAGGTTTCCCAATTGCCGAGCAGTTCGCGGATCAGCCGTTCGCCTTCGGGCGGGGTGTAGATGATCTTGCCGGTCCGGTCATTGGCGAGCGCGGTCCCCGGCGTCTTGCGGACGTCGATGTCCACGCCCTTGATCGTCCGGCAAATGTCGACTGCCGTCCGCGTGGATAAGGGACGCTCCGACAGGCTCCGATAACCGTCGGCGAGCGCAGTGCGGTAGCGCAGCGTTTCCTTGGTTGCGGCATCAGCGCCGGCATCGGACGGCGTGCCCGCGAACCGGAAGAGCTGATCGCCCGTCGTCACGATGTTTTCGATTTCCGAGCTGGCCTGCGCCTCCAGGAGCGGGATGCTGTTAATGAGGATCGCTTGATCGGGAATGAGATCGCCCAGCGCCTTGAGTTCGGCAAGCGCCGCGCGCGCCGATATGCACGCCTTCAGCACGGCGGGCGATTCCAGCGCAGACGCTGGCGGAAGTGTCGGCAGGTCATTATAAGGCCGGGTTGCATCATATGTCATATGTCGATGTTTAGCCAAATTATCGACATGTTCAACCGATATGTCGATGGCATCGACATTTTGCGGTTTGAGCGGCCGACATCAGCCGTCGTCGAACAGCCCCGCAAATTCCTTGTCCGTGTAGTATCTCAACTTTTTGATGATCAGCGGATTTGCGCCGACCCGCATGAGCAGCAGTGTATCGGGCGCGAGCTTCATGATTTCATTAGGGTCCATGAGATTACGCGCGACGAGGTGCTGGGTTTTGCTCAAGGAACGTTCGGGGTCTTTGACCATCACATCCTTTTCGCTCTGCCCGCCGGTTTCATAGGTGATGGTTTCGCGCCCCATCGTCTTCGACAGCATATCGGCGGTGTCATAATCATTGACCCCGAACGCCTGGAGGACCCCGGCGTTGGAGAGGAACGTCCCCGCGCTGGTTCCGTAGAGGCTGCGCAGTTGGTGTATGTCCTGCAATATCGGCCAGAGTTGCAGACCATATCCGGCCATCAGCCCCATCGCACGCTCGATGGGTTGCAGCCGCCCGAGCGCGGCAAATTCATCGAGCAGGAACAGCACCGGGCGCGGCGGCTTGGCGGACGACCGCGCCATTTCGTTGATGGCTTGCGCCACCAGCAGGCGCAGCCAGCGCGAATAGGTATCGAGTCGGTCGGGCGGCAGGATCAGGAATACCGTCGCCACATTGTCCTTGAGATCGGCAAAGGTGAAATCAGATCCATTTACGACCTGGGCTAAGCGCGGGCTGTCGAGAAAATGGGTGTGCCGCTGTGCTCCCGACAGCACCCCCGCCGCTTCGCGGTGCGATTTGCTCAGATAGCGGTTGGCGGCGCGCGCGATCAATCCGCCCGCGCCATCGCTTGCCTGCATCACTGTGAGCAGCGCCGTGAAATCGTCAGGAGCCAGCGTCAGATAATCCCGAACACTGGTCAGGTTCCGATGCGCCGCATCATCATGACAGACGACGTAAAGGATGATGCCCGAGATCAGGGCTTTGGCCTCTACGTTCCAATGCGCTTCGGTTTCATTCTCATCGAACACCAGTGCGTCGGCGAGCGTCATCGCATCTTCGGCCAGATCGAGGCTGTCCGCTTCAAGCCGATCGAGCGGATTGTAACGCGCCGTTGCTCGCCCCGAGATACCGAACGGGTCGAGGCAATGAACCGGCCCGAATGCCTCGCGCTGGCGCAATGTCACACGGGCATTCTCACCCTTGGGGTCGATACAGACAATCGACCGATTGGCAGTGAGCAGATTGGGAATGATCGTGCCGACACCCTTGCCCGAACGCGTCGGGGCAATGGTGATGAGATGGGCCTGGCCGTCATAGCGGAGCAACCGGCCCAATGTGTCGCGCCCGACCAGAAGATCGCCATTGTTCTTTGCCAGCGCGTTCACATCGGCGCGCGATCCGAACTGCGCCGAACCAAGCGTAGCGTCAGGGCGGGCGAAGCTGACCTTGAGGTAGATGCCCCCGATCCAAAGGGCGAGGCCACCAATCAGAATCGACCAGAATGCCGTTTGTGTCTTTGGCAGCCACCACGCGATAACCAGCACCCCAATGAAGAGCAGCAGCGCGCAGCCGAGGAGCCGACCCTTCACCCGTCAATCCTCCCCGCCAGAAGTATCCGCCGACGATTCGGTTTCCGCAGCTTCGGCATCGAACGCCCGCTTGCCCCGTCGTTTCCACAGCGCCAATGCGTTCGCGCCGTCATCACCATCCCCGGCACGACCGGCAAGGTCGAGCATCGCGCCGTAAAGGGTAGCGCGATCATCACCCGCGAGTTCGACCAAGCCCGATTTCTGGACGAGTCCGCCCAGTTCAATCAGGTGCCTTGTCCGTTCCCGTCGTTCCACGACCCACTCCCGCGTATCAAATCGTCGTTGTCCTGATTCAGCCCGCCGCCTCGCCGCCGCGTTTCTCGTTAGCGCCTGATCCGTCGCCACCAATAGCAATGCCAGTCTTGCGCCCGCGCCCGCGAAGAAACGTGGCACCTTCCGCGCGCCAGCTCTCCTTCACGGAATCTACCTGGGCTTCCATAACGCCGTGCCGGAGCATCCCGGCGATGACTTCGAGGTCAAGTGCGTCGGCTCCAGTCGCCACCACAAGTGCGCCAAGCTGCTCGACTTTGCGAGCTTTGATTAGCCGCGCCTTGTCGCTGAGCGCCTTCAGTTCAGCATCATAATCCCGGACTTTACGCATTGCGCCTCTCCGATTACCGCCATGAAGAGCGGCAAGCTAACCTCAACTGATGCCGCAGACAACTGCACCATTGAGTTCAAGGGCAAAGTCACGCAAAAATGGCGAAGACAGTTTTGAGTGCGCGCTTATACGTTGTTGCCAACGTCGCTCGAAAGTGAGAGCCTTGCACCATCATGGCGATCTACCATTTCTCTGCCAATGTTGTCAGTCGCGCCAATGGTTCGAGCGCGGTTGCATCGGCTGCCTATCGCGCCGCCGAGCGCCTGACCGACGAACGCCTTGGCCGCGACCATGACTTTACCAGCAAGGCGGGTGTCGTTCACTCCGAAATCATGTTGCCCGACGGTGCGCCCGAACGTCTCGCTGATCGTGAAACCCTGTGGAATGCCGTCGAAGCGGGCGAGGTTCGCAAGGATGCCCAGCTTGCGCGCGATGTCGAGTTTGCGATTCCAAGGGAGATGAACGAGCAGGACGGGATCGCACTGGCGCGTGATTTCGTCGCCCGCGAGTTTGTGGCGCGAGGCATGGTCGCCGACCTCAATGTCCATTGGGACAAGGCCGCCGATGGCAGTCCCAAGCCCCATGCCCATGTCATGTTGTCAATGCGCGAAGTTGGCCCCGACGGCTTTGGTCAAAAGGCGCGCGAGTGGAACAGCAGCGACCTGTTGAAGGAATGGCGCGAAGCGTGGGGCACCCACGTGAATGTCCGCATGGCCGAGCTTGGCCTTGATGCGCGTGTCGATCACCGGACATTGGAAGCCCAGGGCATTCCGCTTGAACCGCAGCACAAGATCGGCGCGGCAGGATCACGGCGCGAGATGAACGGCGAGGATGCCGAGCGCGCCGACGATCATATGCGGATCGCGCGTGAAAATGGCGACAAGATTATCGCCGACCCTGCGATTGCGCTCAATGCCATCACGCATTCCCAAGCGACGTTCACGCTGCGCGATCTTGCCCAGTTCGTTTTCCGGCACAGCGACGGCAAGGATCAGTTCGATTCTGTCATGGCTTCGGTGCGGGGTTCGCCCGAGCTTGTCGCATTGGGCAAGGACGGACGCGATCAGGAGCGGTTTACCAGCCGTGACATGATTGAGGTTGAAGAGCGGCTGGGTCTGTCCGCGTCGATGCTGGCGACCAGCGAACGCCACGGGGTTGCCGATCGACATCGCGATGCCGCGCTTGATGGTGCTGCCGAGAGAGGGCTCATCTTGTCGGGCGAACAGCGCGATGCGTTCGATCATGTCACTGGGCAGCGCGATCTTGTCTCGGTCGTTGGTTATGCCGGGAGCGGCAAGTCAGCGATGCTGGGCGTTGCGCGGGGTGCCTGGGAGCGTGAAGGCTATAATGTGCGCGGCGCTTCGCTGTCGGGCATCGCCGCTGAGAATCTCGAAGCCGGATCGGGCATCTCGTCGCGGACGATTGCAAGCCTCGAATATCAGTGGAAGCAAGGTCGAGAGTTACTAGGCGACCGCGACGTGCTCGTCATCGACGAGGCGGGCCTGACCGGCACGCGCCAGATGGAACGTGTGCTGTCAGCCGCGCGCGACGCGGGTGCGAAAGTCGTGCTGGTCGGTGATCCCGAGCAGTTGCAGGCGATTGAGGCGGGGGCTGCGTTCCGCTCTCTTGCCGAAGCCCACGGCGCTGTAGAGATCACCGAAATCCGTCGCCAGCGCGACGACTGGCAGCGCGGTGCCACTCGTGCGCTCGCCACCGGGCGCACCGGCGAGGCCATTCATGCTTATGGCGACAATGGCATGGTTCACGGCGCCGACACGCGCGAAACCGCGCGCGCCGAACTTGTCGATGGCTGGGATCACGCCCGCACCAGCGACCCGAGCAAAAGCCGCATCATCCTTACCCATACCAATGCCGAGGTGCGCGACCTCAATATCGCAGCGCGCGACAAGCTGCGCGATCATGGCGAGCTAGGCGCAGACGTTGACGTGAAAACCGAACGCGGTAGTCGCGATTTTGCCAGCGGCGACCGGATGATGTTCTTGCGCAATGAGCGCGGCATGGGGGTCAAGAACGGGACGCTTGGCTCGGTCGAGCAAGTGACGCCCGGACACATGGCCGTCCGCACTGATGACGGGCGCAGTGTATCGTTCGATCTGAAAGACTATGCCCATATCGACCACGGCTATGCCGCCACGTTCCACAAATCGCAGGGGGTGACGGTCGATCAGGCGCATATACTGGCAACGCCGGGGATGGATCGCCATTCGGCCTATGTTGGCCTCACGCGCCACCGCGACGGGGTGCAGCTTCATTACGGGCAGGATGATTTTGCCGACCAGAGCAAACTTGTCCGCACATTGTCGCGCGAACGGGCGAAGGACATGGCGGACGACTATCCGCTCCCCGACGCCGCCGCGCGCGGCTTTGCCGAGCGGCGCGAGTTCCGGTTCGGCGAGGTCGCCCGCGATATGGTAGCCAAGGCGCGGGGGTTGTTTGCCGATCCTGACCGGATTGCGGCCTTGCGGGGCCGTCTCGACAAGGCGCTTGGGCGGGAGCCATCAGCAGCGCCAGAGGCTAAGCGCGACGCTGACAAAGAGCCGGGGCAAGATCGCGGCACCAATGCCGCCGCCGTCCGCCTTCACGCGCGCATGGCCGAATTGGGCAAGCAGGTGCGCAAGGATGATGAGCGGGACCGTGACCGGACAAAGGATCGCGACCTCGACCGGGGAGGGCCAGGACGATGAGCGACACGCAGGACGATCCACTTTTGGGGTTGCTGACCGATATTGCCGAAGCGGTGGCGACACTGGCCGCGCGCGTTGATGCGATAGAG
>JANMHL010000233.1:0-2687 GCA_031375125.1 Novosphingobium sp.
GAAAAGTGGGTCGACGAAATGCTGCTCAATGCCAAGGGCGCAGCGAACGAGGGCGATCCGCGCACCGCGGTGCGGATCGCGCAAACCATCGACCAGGCGTTCGCGCCGGGCACCGACGTCAGCGCGACGGGGCTGGGCCTGCGCGACGACTACACCTCGCTGGTCTGGCTGGGGGGGACCGAGGCGCTGTGGGACTTGCGCGATCCGTCCGCCGCCTCGCCGCTGTTCTACAAGTACGGCGCCGCCGCCAAGACCCCGCAAACGCGCTCGAAGGGCTTCTATTGGGCCGGTCTCGCCGCCGCACAGGCGCGCGATGCTGCGGGCGCGCAACGCTATTTCGAGATGGCGGCGCAGTATCCCGACTACTTCTACGGCCAGCTCGCGCTCGAGCGGCTGGGCCGCCAGTTGCCCGATTTTCCCGCTGCACCCAGCGCAATTCCGACCCAGGCCGAGCGAATCGCGTTCAATTCCGCGCCGCTCACCGCTGCGGTCCGCGAGGTCGCGCGCGAAAGCGACTGGCGCACCGCGATCCGGTTCTTCCGCGAAATCTCCGAGCGCGCCGAGACCCCCGGCCAGCACATGCTGGTGGCCGAGATGGCGCAGGCACTGGGTCGCCGCGACCTCGGCGTGATCGTCGGACAAGCGGCGGCGGCCAACGGCTATCTCGATTTCCAGTCGATCGCCTTCCCGCGCATCCCGGTTCCGGCTGGCACCGCGCCGAGCTGGACGATGATCCACGCGCTGACCCGCCAGGAAAGCCAGTTCGCGCAGAACGCGGTCAGCCATGCCGGCGCGCGCGGGCTGATGCAGCTGATGCCCGGCACCGCGCGTGAGCAGGCCGGGAAAATGGGGCTGGAATACGATAGCCAGGCGGTGTTCCACGATGCCGGGTACAACCTGCTGCTGGGCGACGGCTATTTCCGGCGGATGCTGGAATACTACAATGGCTCGTACCCGCTGGCAGTTGCAGCCTATAACGCCGGTCCCGGCAACGTGAACAAGTGGCTGCGCGCCAACGGCGATCCGCGTAACGGCTCGGTCGACTGGATCGACTGGATCGAGAAAATTCCGCTGCAGGAAACCCGCAACTACGTTCAGCGGGTGCTGGAAAACGCCGTGGTTTATGAGGCAATGTACCCGAACCGCGCGATCTATAAAGGCGTCAATCCGCTCAGCTTCTTTCTGGGCAAGCGGTATCCGGGATGAAGCTCGAAGGCCCGCCGATTACCCCGGCCGGGATGGCGGCACTGCGCGCACGCTATGACCATCTGCTGGGGACCGAGCGCCCCGCGATCACCGAAATCGTCAGCTGGGCAGCGGGCAATGGCGACCGCAGTGAGAACGGCGACTACCTCTATGGCCGCAAGCGGATGCGCGAGATTGACCGCGAACTGGCGCATCTGGCGCGGCGGATGAAGAACTGCCGCGTGATCGATCCGGCCCGCCAGACCGACCGGACAAAGGTCTGGTTTGGCGCGCAGGTAACGATTGCTGACGAGGGTGACGTGCACTTGAACCTCACGCTGGTCGGTGACGACGAGCAGGACGCCAGCGCCAGTCGGATCGGCTGGAGCGCGCCAATAGCCCGGGCCTTGCGCGGGGCGGCGGTGGGCGACCTGCGCAAAGTGCACCTGCCCAGCGGCGAAAAGGAATGGGAAGTGATCGCCGTCAGCTATCCGGAACCCGCCTGACCATGGCCGAAGTGATCAACCTGCGGCTTGCCCGCAAAGCCAAGGCCCGGGCCAGTTCAGCCCAGCAAGCCGCCGAAAACCGTGCCTTGCACGGCCAGACCAAAGCCGCAAAGCGCACGCAGGTCGATGCGGCTGAACGCGCTGCCCGGCTGCTCGATGGCGCCAAACGAGAGGAACCCTGATGCGCACAACCAACGACAATGCCAGCGTCCGGCTCTACCACCTCGATGGAGCGGCAGAAGGCGGCGCGGCCAATACCCTGCTCTATGGCACCCTGACCGAAGCACTGCAGTTGGCGCAGCAGCAACCGGCCGAAGTGCAGGAGGGCCTGTTTATCGCCACCGATAACGATGTGGTGGCCTATCTCGACCTGATCGGGCAATAGCCCGCTATGCGCCGGCCACTTGCGATTCTTGCCCTGATCCTGTGCGCCGCACCGGCGCTGGCGCGCGATAGCCTGGGGATGTTCAGCGGCTGGGCGGCGTTTCGTGATCCCACTGCACCGCGCTGCTATGCCATTGCAATGGCCGCACCATCAACGCTGAGCCGCGATTTTCAGCCCTATGCCGATGTCGCCTGGTGGCCGCGTCAGGCTGTGCGCGGACAGGTTCATTTTCGTCTGTCACGCAAGCTCCAGCCGAACGCTGCGATTGCGCTCTCGATCGGCGGACAGAGAATCCCGCTGGTCGGCGGCGGCGGCGATGCCTGGGCCGCTGATAAGCGCGGCGATGCGGCCATCATGGCGGCAATGCGTTCCGCCAAGGAAATGACCGTCAGCGCCCGCGATTCCAGTGGCCGGGGCTTTTCGAATAGCTATGACTTATCCGGTGCCGCCACTGCGATGGACGCAGCGGCAGTGGGCTGCGCGGAAATCCGTTAAAGATCCTTTCCCAATATATGCTCCCCCGCGAAGGCGGGGGCCTCAGGCTGCTGGACCGAGGTTGCGTTTTACTGCCTGAGGCCCCCGCCTGCGCGGGGGAGCAGGCTTGGTTCGAA
>JANMHL010000246.1:0-13710 GCA_031375125.1 Novosphingobium sp.
GCCAACGACAACGAAGCACTCGCTCTCGCGGCGTAATGTGACGGCCTAACGGCCTGAATTTACAATGCTAAAGCGCGGTTGGACCGACCGGGCAACAGAACGGATTCCGGGGGCCCGGGGTGAGCCCAGCAACAGAATCACCCCACTACCGACTGCTTTCAAATTGTCCCATGCTGGGCTGCGAACGGCAACGTTCTGCGCTTCCGGTGCTCACGACCCAAATGGTCGCTGCGCGCCGGTTCTCGAACGTCACCATTCTCGCTCCAGCCTGAGCCAATTTGAAAGCAGTCGGAGATGCGCCGTCTTCAAAACACCGTTTCGGGATTTTCAGCCACGCGCTTTTCGTGTTTCAGGCAATCGAGAATCTTGCCGCCAGCCATGAACACCGCGCCGGTGCAGGCCAGGAACAGCAGCTTGCCGCCAAAACCGGGGAAGCGGACCAGATAGATCGAGCCGCGTTCGACCGCGCCTAGGGCCAGGGCGTAAATGATCAAATAGGCCTCAAAAGGCGTTTTGATCATAAACAGCCGGCTTACCTTTTTGAACATTCTGATCCTCGAATCCTTAACGGCACTATCAGCAATCATCATGCCAGTTCAGGATTTCTGCGCAAGACGGTGGTTAAGCGCCAAGGCGTTTGTAAAGCAGCCCGACAAGCGATCGATTCAGGCGAGTTCAGCCAAGTCCAGTGCCTCCAGCAGAGCCAGCCGCGCGGCCACAACCGCTTCGGCCAAAGCCGGACTGCCGACCTCTGCCAAAGCAATCGTTTCGGGCCAGTGCGCGGCGATAATGCCTTCGATCAGGCTCGCTTTGGCGTCATCCAGCAGGAACCGCGGATCGACCGTCGCCGGATCGGCCACCACCCGCAGGCGCAAGCAAGCCGGGCCGCCGCCATTGGCCATTGATTGGCGGACATCGACCGGCAACACTTTGCGGATCGGACCATTGCTGGCCAGCATCGTATCGAGCCAAGCCCGGACCCGGGCGTGCTCCCACGCTTCGCTGGGGATCACCAAGGCCATTTCGCCGCTGGGCAGCGTCAGCAGCTGCGCGTTGAACAAGTAGGACTTGATCGCATCGGCTAGGCTGACTGCGGCGGCGGGGACAACCACGATCTCCGCCTCGGGCAGCGCGGCCCGGATAGCCGCATAAGTGCCCTCTGGATCGGCAAAGGCCAGTTCGTGCGTAAACAGCACGCGCTCGTTAGCGACTGCCACTACGTCGTTGTGGAACGCTCCGGCGGCGATGGCATCCGGGTTCTGCTCGACAAACAGCGTGCGTGCCGGATCGAGCCCGTGGAGCCGGGCGACCGCGCGGCTGGCCTGTTCATGCTGGCGCGCAGGAAAGGCTCCGCCGCTGGTGCCATAGACGAAAATCTCCAACCCCGGCGCGGCGTGGCTGGTGGCCATCCGCATATGGTTGGCTGCGCCCTCATCGCCAAAGCACGGCGGCACGGCAGCGTGAAGTGCGAAGTGGGCGGGATCGGCGAAGGCCAAGCGCAGTTGCCGCAGCGTATCCGGCCATTCCTGACTGCGGTGCGGCATGGTCACCAGATTGGCGGCGGTCAGCTGACAGCGGCCATCGGTAGTGTCAGCAGCGGGTGAGACGGTCGCGGCATTGGCGGTCCACATCGAACTGGCCGACCAGGCCGCAGCCATAAGCCGCGGGTTCTCGCTGCCATCGGCGCCGATTGCGGACAGAAACGCACTGTTCGGGCGGGGTAAGGGCAGCAGAAAGCCCTGCGCCAACCCCAGCGCCAGATTGTGCCGCATCTTCGCCAGCCCCTGCAGCGCCGCCGTGCGCGGGTGCGCCACATCAC
Source organism: Novosphingobium sp. (assembly GCA_031375125.1). Classification (GTDB taxonomy): domain Bacteria; phylum Pseudomonadota; class Alphaproteobacteria; order Sphingomonadales; family Sphingomonadaceae; genus Novosphingobium. The sequence goes on from JANMHL010000246.1 coordinate 1,820, forward strand.
CGGCGTGGCTGGACGAGGCGAGGTTGCCGAGGCTCAGCCCGGCGTAATTGTGCGAAGGGCCGATGATCCCGTCGAAGTTGATTTCCACCATCGCCATGCTCACCACCGCGCGACGTGGGTGACGGTCTGGCCCGGCTCGACCCCCAGAATTCGGGCGCAATTGGGATCGAGTGCGACGCCGCCTTCGCGCGGCTGGGTCCAGCCATAGGCGCAGCGGAAGGCGCCGAATTTGCCGTAGGACACCAGCTGCTTGTCGCCGTCCTTGTGCTCACCCAGCTCCGTGTCGATGGCTACGACGGCGCTGTCACCAGCCTCGCGGACTGAGCGGATTTGGTCGGTCCGGACGGTCATGGTTGGGCCGCCGTCGAAGATGTCGATGTAGTTTTCCCAGGCAAAGCCCTCGTTTTCCAGCATCCGCATCGCTGCCCGGCCCGAGACGTGCGGCAGCCCGATCACGTGCCGCGCGGCTTCGGATAGCATTGCGATATAAACCGGGTGTTTGGGCATCAGATCGGCAATGAATTGGTTGCCGAACTTGGCGTTAAACTCGTCCGCGTCCTGGAAACTCATCCCGAAAAAGCGCCCGGCGACCCCGTCCCAGAACGGCGATCCGCCAGCCTCGTCAATCACTCCGCGCAGTTCGGCGATGCAGCGTTCGGCGAAGCGTTCGCGGTGGGCCTTGATGAACAGATAGCGGCTGCGGGCGATTAGCATTCCGAGACCGCCAGCGCGTTCGCCGGGGTGGAGGAAAAGCCCGCCGACTTCGCTCGCCCCTTCAAGATCGGTCGATAAGTTGAGGATATCGGCCCGGAAAGTACGGCCCAGCTCTTCGCTATGCTGGGTCAGCGCGCCGATCCGATAGGAATAGAACGGCCCTTTCAGGCCAACAGTTGAGAAGATCTGGCAGGTTCCGCGAACTTCGCCGGTATCGGTGTTTTCCAGCACGAATACGAACAGGTCATCGCCCAGATCATCGCCAACCCGGGTGAACCCGGCGTGCGATTTGTCCAGCTTGGCGGTCAGCGCCTTGCGGTCTGGCGGCAAGTTGGTGAACCCGCCGCCGGTGCGTTTGGCCATTTCATAGATATGCTGAAGATCGCCGGGGTTAGCGGCGCGGATCACGAAATTCAAAGCGGTGCTCCAGTGGCTAGGCGGTGCAGGACCAGCGCGGAAAGCCGGGCCCGTTCGGCCAGGCTGGGGACGATCATGAACTCGTCCGGTGAATGGATCGCCCCGCCGCGCACGCCCATGGTATCGACCACCGGGACGCCGCAAGCCGCGATATTGTTGCCATCGCAGACCCCGCCCGAAGCAATCCGGGTGATCGGTGCGCCGAGCAGTGCGCTGCATTCCTCGACAATCCCGAACAGCTTTTCAGCGCGGGCATCGAGCATTTTTGGCGGACGGCTGATCCCGCCGTGGGTGTGGACCGATACGTCATGCTCAGCCTCAACCCGGGCGATCAGCGCGGCCAGTTCGGCGGCGAACAGATCAGCCATCGCCAGTTCGCGCGGACGGATGTTGAAGCGCAGCACGGCAAGGTCGGGCACGACGTTGTTGGCGCTACCGCCGTCGATCTTGGCCGGGTTGACGCTCAGCCCATCGCGGTGGAGTGCTTTCAGCCCCACGGCGAGGGCGGCGGCGGCTACAATCGCGTTGCGGCCATCATCGGGGTTGCGCCCGGCGTGGGCCGATTTGCCGCGCACCGTCAGGCTCCAGTTACCGCTACCCGCGCGGGCACCCGCCAGCGTGCCATCGGGCAGGGCAGAGGGTTCGTAAGTCAGCGCGGCGGCCTTGCCCCGGGCCAGCGCGGCGATTAGCGGGGCGGAGGACAGACTACCGGTTTCCTCGTCCGCGTTGATCAGCACGTCGTACCCGGTCTGAGCCGCCGCGTGGCTGGTCTCGAATGCCTTTAGCGCCGCCAAAATAACCGCAATCCCGCCTTTCATGTCGGCGGTGCCGGGGCCATTCAGAGTTACTTCGTCGAGCCAGGTCTGCTGTTGGAACGGGTGATTGGCCGGAAAGACTGTATCCATATGCCCGGTCAGCAGGAACCGGCGCGGCGCATCCGGTCGCACCCGCAGCACCAGGTGCTGGCCGTATTCGACCGCAATCTCAGCCCCGCCGGCCGAAATTGCCGCGACCGGTGCGGGCGCTTCCAGCGTCACTGGGCCGGGCAATTGGGCAAAGGCATCAGCCAGTTCTGCGGCCTGCTGCGCCAGCCCCGCAAGGTTGCCGGTGCCGGTGTTGATCGCGCTCCAGCGCTGAACCTGCGCCAGCATCGGCGCGGCATCGACAGCGCCCAGCAGGGCGGCTTCGGGGGGTGAAAATGCTTGCATCTGAAACTTCTCTAGCCGAGCGGGCGAGGGCTTCCAACCCCTGGCCTCAAATCGCGTTGCACTCGCTTCGCGGCTGCGGCATAGGCGCTGACGTTCCTCCCCGGAATCGTTGAAAGTCCAAGCGGTCGCGCCTTGCGCGGCTGCAACCAAGGTGTGAAGTTTCATGAGCGATCGGGTTGAGAAGGCTGGCCTGCAGGTCGATACGGCGCTGGCCGCCTTTGTTGAACGCGAAATTCTGGCGCCGCTGGGGCAGGATGCGGGGACATTCTGGACCGGCTTTGCCGGCCTGCTCGATCGGTTCGCCCCACGCAATCGCGCCCTGCTGGCGCGGCGCGATGACTTGCAGACGCAGATCGACACATGGCATCTGGCCCGCGCTGGAAAGCCGATTGAGCAGACCGAATATCAGGCGTTCCTGCGCGAAATCGGCTATCTAGTGCCCGAACCCGCGCCGTTTCAGATTGGCACGCAGAACGTTGATCCGGAAATTGCGACGATGGCCGGACCGCAGCTGGTGGTGCCGGTGCTCAACGCTCGGTTCCTGCTCAACGCCGCCAATGCGCGCTGGGGCAGCCTGTACGATGCCTATTACGGCACCGACGCGCTCGATGCCGCACCGGCCAAGCCGGGCGGCTATGACACAGTGCGCGGCGATGCCGTGATTGCCGCAGTGCGGGCGTTCCTTGATAGCGCGGTCCCTGGCTGGCAGGCAGCGCTGGAGGGCGGGTCGAGCGAATACCTGGTTGCAGCGCGAGATGGCGGATACCTGTTCCGTAACAATGGTTTGCATATCGAAGTTGTGATCGATCGGAGCCATCCGGTCGGCAGCGGCGATCCGCTCGGTATTGCCGATGTGTTGCTGGAGAGCGCGCTGACCACGATCTGCGATCTGGAAGATTCAGTCGCGGCGGTCGATGCGGCAGACAAGCTGCTGGCCTATTCCAACTGGCTCGGCGTGATCCGTGGTGACCTGTCTGAGAGTTTTGAGAAGGGCGGCAAGACGCTGACCCGCACACTCAATTCGGACCGGGTCTGGGGCGATCTGACCTTGCCGGGACGCAGCATGTTGTTCGTCCGCAATGTCGGCCATCTGATGACCAACCCGGCGATCTTGCTGGCCGATGGCAGCGAGATTCCTGAAGGGATCATGGACGCGGTGATCACCAGCGCGGTTGGCGCATTGGGCCTTCAGGGGCAGGGCCAATTCGCCAACAGCCGCTGCGGTTCGATCTACATCGTCAAACCCAAGATGCACGGGCCAGAGGAATGCGGCTTCACCAACGATCTGTTTGGCGCGACCGAAGACCTGCTGGGCCTGCCGCGCCACACCATCAAGGTGGGCGTGATGGATGAGGAACGCCGGACCAGCGCCAACCTGGCCGCCTGCATCCATGCGGTGCGGGACCGGATCGTGTTCATCAACACCGGCTTTCTCGACCGCACCGGGGACGAGATCCACACCTCGATGCGGGCCGGGCCGATGATCCGCAAAGGCGCGATGAAGGCCACCGGCTGGATCGCCGCCTATGAAGCGCGCAATGTCCAGATCGGGCTGGCCTGCGGACTGTCGGGCCGCGCGCAGATCGGCAAGGGGATGTGGGCCGCGCCGGATCTGATGGGCGATATGATGGTCCAGAAAATCGGCCATCCCAAGGCTGGTGCGAATACCGCCTGGGTTCCATCACCGACCGCAGCAACGCTCCACGCGATGCATTACCATGCGGTCGATGTGTTCGCCGTCCAGCGCGAACTGGCAGGTCAGCCAACCCCCGGCCTTGAACCGCTGCTGACCGTGCCACTGGCGCTTGGCATCAACTGGTCCGAAGCCGAAGTGCGCGAGGAACTGGATAACAACGCCCAAGGGCTGCTCGGCTATGTCGTGCGCTGGATTGACGCCGGGGTCGGCTGTTCCAAGGTGCCTGATTTCCACGACGTGGGCCTGATGGAAGACCGCGCGACCTTGCGGATATCCTCGCAGCACATGGCCAACTGGCTGCTCCACGGGGTCTGCACAGAAGCGCAAGTTATGGACAGCCTGCGCCGGATGGCGGCCAAGGTTGATGCCCAGAACGCGGGCGATCCGGCCTATGAGCCGCTGGTCGGCAACGAAGACGCTCCAGCATTCCGCGCGGCGCTCGATCTGGTGTTCAAGGGCGTCCAGCAGCCCAGCGGCTATACCGAACCGCTGCTGCACATGTGGCGGCGGGTCAAGAAAGCGGGTTAGACCGAGAGCAAACCCGCCACGCTGACAAATTCTGCCACGCTGAGTGTTTCGGCGCGCCGCGCGGGATCAATTGCCAGCGTTTCCAGCGCCGCCAAGGCGCCGGGCAAGCCCTTCAGGCTTTGCCGCAACATCTTGCGGCGCTGACCGAAAGCAGCTTCGGTCAGCCGTTCCAGCATCCGCGCCGAAACGCCTTCTGGCATGGTTGCCGGGGTCACGTGGACCACCGCGCTCATCACTTTGGGCGGCGGGGTGAAGGCGCTGCGGTGGACTTTCATCGCGATCTTGGCGTGGCTGCGCCATTGCGCCAGCACCGCCAACCGTCCGAAAGCATCGCCGCCTGCCTCAGCCACGATCCGCTGGGCGACTTCTTGCTGGAACATCAGCGTCAGACTGGACCAGCGTGGCGGCCAGTCCTGACCCGATAGCCAGCCGACGAACAGCGCGGTGCCGACGTTGTATGGCAGGTTGGCAACAATGTGGAACGGACCGTCGATCCCGTGCGGGACTTTGGTGGCGTCGCCTTCGATCACGCGGAGCTGTCCGGGAAAAGCCTCTTCCAGTTCGGCCAGTGCAGGCAGGCAGCGGCGGTCCATTTCGATTGCGGTAACCTGCGCTCCGGCCCGCAACAATGCCCGCGTTAGCCCGCCGGGGCCGGGTCCGATTTCCAGCACCTGTTGGCCTTGCAGTTTGCCGGGCAGTTTGGCAATTCGGGCAAGCAATTGCTCATCAAGCAGGAAATTCTGCCCCAGCGCTTTGGTGGCTTGCAGACCGTGACGGGCAATGACTTCGCGTAAGGGGGGCAGATCAGTCATCCGCCAAACCCAGCCTCCGCAGCGCGCATTCTCCAGCCATCCGGATTGCTGCGATCATCGCGCCAGGATCAGCCTTGCCGCTGCCGGCAATGTCAAAGGCGGTGCCGTGATCGGGGCTGGTGCGGACTACCGGCAGGCCGAGGGTGACGTTGACCCCGGCATCGAAATCGAGCGCTTTTAGCGGAATCAGCGCCTGATCGTGATACATACACAGCGCCACATCATAGCTTTGCCGCTTGCGCGCGGTGAACAGTGCGTCGCCCGGAACGGGTCCGGTCACGTCAAGACCTTCGGCTTGCAAATGGGCGATCGCAGGGGCGATGATCTGGATTTCCTCGCGGCCCATCCGGCCCGCTTCCCCGGCGTGGGGGTTGAGCCCGGCCACCGCGAGGCGCGGGCGGGCGATCCCGAAATCGCGGGTCAGGGCCATCGCGACAATCCGGGCCTTGCGCTCAATCATCGCCGCGGTCAGTGCGGCCGGAACATCGGCCAGCGCAATATGGACGGTCAACGGCACGGTCCGCAGCTGCGGCCCGGCCAGCATCATTACCGCGTCGCCGGGCGCATAGGAGCAGGCCGCTGCGACAAATTCGGTCTGGCCGGGATGGTCAAAGCCAACTTCGGCTAGCAAGGCCTTGGCAATCGGGGCGGTGACAATGGCGTCGACTTCGCCCGCCACTGCCATTCGGGTTGCTTCGGTCAGGCTGGCCAGCGCCAATTCGGCCCCGGCAGTATCAGGAGTGCCGGGATGGTATTCGCCATCTGCGCCAGCCAGAACCGGCAGCGCCTGATCGAACCAGTCGAGCGCTTCGGCGGGGTGCAACACTTCGCGGATCGGCACGTTCAGTCCGCGCGCGCGGGCGGCGGCGGCAAGCACTTCGGCGCCGCCTGCAACAACGAATGCGGGCAATTGCGCCACTTCGCGCGCCGCCCAGGCGGCAGCAATCAGTTCGGGGCCAACGCCCGCCGGATCGCCCAGCGATACTGCGAGCAGCGCGCCCCCGTCCACGCCGAACTCAGTTGCCGTAGTCGATCACCGCGTCGCGGCGAAGATCGCGCATATAGGCTTGCGCGCGGCGATTGATCCGCTCGTCTTCCTTTTGGGTCTGAACCTCTTCAAAGGTCACTCCGCCGGTCACCTTGGGATCATCGCGGCCGCACAGCATCAGCACCCGGACGCCGTCCTTAATTGAGCCAAACGGCGGGGTCGTTTCACCCGGCGACAGGCCCAGGACCAAAGTCTGGAGCGGACCCGGCAGTTCGCGCGCTTTCAACTGATCGTTGGTAACGACTTCGGCGCCGAGCGACGCCGCCACGGCATCCGCCTGTGCGCAGCCCTTGGCCGCTTTCATCTTTTCGGCGAAGTCCTGCGCGCGGGCAGTGGCCTGCGCTTCGGTGGTGCCGGGGGTGAACGAGATCGAGATCTGCTTGAGGCTGAGTGTCGCATCGCGCGGATCGGCGGTCAGCACCTGCCGCTTGTCAATCAGCACCACGATCGAAAACCCGCCGCGCACTTCGATTGGCCCGGCCATCTGGCCCGGCTGCAAAGTTTTGATCACCGTGTCGAGTTCGGGCGGGAGCACCCCGGCCCGGATCCAGCCGAGATCACCGCCCACCGGAGCAGTCGATGCTTCGGAAAACTGGCGGGCATAGCCGACAAAGCTGGCCCCCTTTTGCAGCTGATCGACGATCTTGATCGCGTTTTGCGCCACGGCTTCGCGGTTTTCGCTGTTGGCCGAAAGGAAGATTTCTCCGACCCGGTATTCATCGGTGCCGCGGGCTTCTTCTTGCCGCTTGATCTCTTCGCGGACCTCGTCTTCCGAAACGTTGACATAAGGCGTCACGTTGCGGCGCAGCAGCCGCTGCCAGGAGAGCTCGCCGCGAATCTGGCGTTTGAGCGAGGTGGGTGAAGAGCCGATCTTGATCAGATAGGCGTCCATCGCCTTGGGATCCTGCCCAAAGTTCTGCTGGGCGATGCGCATATAGGATTGATCAACCTCGTCTTCGCCGACCGCCATATCCTGCGCGCGGGCTTCTTGAATCTGCAACGTTTCGTCCATCAGGTTGCGCAGCACCTGCATCCGCAGCCGGTCGAGTTCTTCAGCTGCGATTTTGCCGCCGCTGGCCGCGACGATCAGCGCGACGCGTTGATCGATGTCGGTTCCGGTGATGACTTCACCGTTGATGATCACCTTGGCGGTGCGGTGGTTGGGATCGTTCTTGCCGAAGATCACCGGGTTTTCCGGCAGCGACAGAGAATCTTGCGGACCAGCGTCTTGGGCTGGTGCAACAGTCGGCATGGCCATCGCAACTGCGATCAGGGGAGCCAGCGCAAGGCGGGCGGTGTGGCGGAAGCGCAAGGGGCGTGTCACCGTTTCAAAAATCCCAATTTCGATGCGAAGGGATCCGCATCCTATTTGCCGTCAGCTATTGCTCAAATCTGGCTTAACCTTGGCTGAGCAGGGCGGATAGCCTGTTTGCCCCAAGCTGCCAATCCTCAGAAGCCCAGGTTGCGCACGGCTATGTGAATCTGAAAGGTGTTGCCCTTGCGCGCGTCGCCGGTCGCGACGAAATCGCGCCGCCAGGTGAAATCAAGTTCAATACAATCATCCTGATAGGCAATCCCCAACCGCGTGCGCAACGGTTGGAACCCATCAACCCCGACCAACAACGGATCATCGCTGATCCCGGTCAAGTCGAACACGCCCGATCCGAACACCGACCAGTACCGGGCAAAGCCAACCCGCCCGGCGATGCGCAGTTCCTCGCGGTCCTTCAGATCCTCGATTCCGCCGCCGACATCGCGGTTGAGCCGCAAATAACCGACCTCAAGGTAAGTCCGCTGGGTGCCGACGCCGGCGTCAAATTCGTTGCGCCGAACCGCCAGGTTGTCCTTGTCGAGCCGGAACCGGTGAGTCACTTTGACTACGTCGCTGAACCGCACTTCGGTTCGCCCGACAATGTCAGAGGTCCGGTCGGTCAAGCCGGTGCCATCGGGCAGCAGCGTTGGATTGGTCGATAGGCGGTACGATTGTCCGATGGTTGTATGGACCCGCAGCCCCGGGCGTTCGAACTGCCAGTCGACCCCGTAGGTAAAGCGGACACCGTCTTCGATCCGGTCGTAACCGGGGAAGCGGTTGAGTGCGAACAAGTTCGAATCTTCCAGATCGATCGAGCGGGCATCTTCGTTGGGGACCGCCAGATTGCGCAGTTTGGGGCTGGCGACAATTTGAAAGCGCGGGGTCAGCACCTGCGTGCCGCCCATGAATTCGCCGACCAACGGCCACTTCACATCAAACGCCAGCGCTGCCATGCCGCGCGCCTGCCAGCCGGGATTGCCGCGATAGGCAGCGGTCGCTGTCAGGCCGTTTTCGTCCGAATGATAGACATCGCCGCGGGCCAGCGCTGTGACGGTTACTTCTTGGCCCCACGGGCTCAGCCGCCGCAGATCCCACTGCGCGCTGGCAAAAGCGCGCTGAGTATCTTGCCCTGACGTGCGGGTGATTGCCAGACTGTTAGCCTGAAACTGAAAACGCCCGCCCAGCCAAGGATCGGTCAAGCGGCGGCGATAATCGATTTCGGGCAGGGCAATCGGCACCAGCCCTTGCGAATCGCCGACCCGCAAGGTCTGCGTGGCCCAGCCGGCGACCGAGAAATAGCTGTCGGCATCAATCCGCTCCAGCTGGGCCATCGACCGCAGCCGGTCATCGCGGCTGATGTCATAGCGGCGCAAGAAGGTCCGGTCCGATGCGACCCGGCCGGAGAAAGTCAGCCCCCAGTTGGGCGAAAATTGATAGCGCCCGTTGGTATAGAAATAGCCGCGGAAATCGGGCTGACTGACCGAGCCGCCGCCGCCAATCGGAATGCGCGATGACCGGGTCAGATAGCCGGTCGCCTGAAACGAACCCTGGCTGGTCAGCTGGCTGTACTGGACCGACACCATCGGCAGCGCCTCGGTAAAGACATAGCCGGTCACCGCAAGATCGCGGTTGTCTGACAGGCGCTGATACCAGGTGTCCGAAAACTGCACCCCGTTTGAGGCGGACAACTGAACATCGGGGATTAGCAGACCGCTGATCGGGCGGCCATCGGTGGCGACCACCAGACCTGGCATTGGAAACAGCTTCAGCCCGAAAATCTCGGCCCGGGCCCCTTCGAAGCGAATTGATTTCTTGTCCGGATCATAAATCACTCGGCGCGCGGTGATCCGCCAGCTGGGATTGCGCGGACAGCCTTGCGCATCTTCCACCGCGCAGGCGGTATAGGCGGCATTGTGGAGCAGGACCCTGCCGTCCTCCATCCGCTCACCCTTGTTGGCCGCCAACCGCCCGCCTTCGCGCAGCGCCAGCAGCATATTGTCCATCGCCCCGGCCTTCAGCTCGTCGGTCAGTTCGATCCGGTCGGTGAAGATCTGATTGCCATCGCCATCGACCAGCCGGACATTGCCCTGCGCCTGAATGATCCCGGTCTTGCGGTCCCAGGTGATCTTGTCGGCCCGGACCGACTGATCGCCCCGACGCAGCACGACATTGCCGAACACGCTGATCTGTTCGCTGTTGTCATCATAGCTGGCACCGTCGGCTTCAAACTGAACCTGCTGGTCGGCTGCGGCCGCTGGAGCGGGGTCAGCAGGCTGCTCGGTCGGCACGTCCTGCGCCAGCGCCGCCACCGGGCAGCCGAGCGCCGCCAACGCAAGCGCGGCGGCTCCGGCTTTTACGGACGCACGGCACAACAGAGGATGCGACAAATGACGCCGCGCAGGCAGGAGCATGGCTTGCCTATCGCACCGCCCGCGCCTAACTGCAATCCACGTGGGTAGCCTGCGGCAACGCTTTGTCGCAGCGGCCAACATTTCCCGTGGGAGCAACCATGCAAATTGAATTCGTTACCGGCCCTATTCTGCCCACCACCAGCCCGATCGCCTATGTCGTCGATGCCGAGGCATTGCCTGCCGGGCTCGAATCCGTGGTGGCCGATGGGGCCAAGGCCAGCCGCTTTTCTGGCAAGGCCGGGCAGTTGCACGAAAGTTTTGTGGCCCGCGATGGAGCGTCGGTCCGGATCGCGCTCGCTGGGGCCGGGGAACCGGGGAGCAAGGATCGCGGTTCGGCGCTCGAACGCGCCGGTGCGGCGATTACGGCGAAGTATCTCGCCTCGGGCGAAACCGCAGTGACGATTGATCTAACCGGAACCCGCCTGTCTGCCGCTGATGTTGCCGCCGTCCTGCTCGGCGCGCGGCTGCGCGGCTGGCGTTATGACAACTATCGCACCAAGCTGGCTGATGATCAGAAACGCAGCCTGATGACGATCAAGGTTGCAGGCGCACCTGCTGGCACCGAAGCCGCCTGGGCGGTTGAAGCAGCCTTGGCCGAAGGCGTTGAGTTCACCCGCGAACTGGTGACCGAACCGGCCAACATCATTTACCCCGAAAGTTTCGTTGAACGGACCAAGGCGCGGCTGGCCGGAACCGGCATTGTCATTCGCGTGTTGGACGAGGCAGCGATGACCGCGCTCGGCATGGGCGCGCTGCTCGGCGTGTCGCAGGGTTCGGTGCGCAAGCCGCAATTGCTGGTGATGGAATGGAACGGCGGCCCGGCGGGCGAAAAGCCGACCGCCTTTGTGGGCAAGGGCGTTACCTTTGACACGGGCGGGATCAGCCTGAAACCGCCGGGCGGCATGGAAGACATGAAGTGGGACATGGGCGGGGCCGGGGCGGTCACCGGGGCCATGCTCGCGCTGGCCCGGCGCGGGGCCAAGGCCAATGTGGTCGGGATCTGCGGGCTGGTTGAAAATATGCCCGATGGCAATGCCCAGCGTCCCGGCGATGTGGTCACCTCGATGTCCGGCCAGACCATCGAAGTGATCAACACCGATGCCGAAGGGCGGCTGGTGCTGTGCGATGCGATCACTTGGACGCAAAAGGAATTTTCACCTGCTGCAGTGATCGATCTGGCCACACTGACCGGCGCGATCATTGTCTCGCTGGGGCATGAGCATGGCGGGATCTTCTCCAACGACGAAGGTCTGGCCAGCAAACTGATCGCGGCGGGCGGTATCTCGGGCGACAAGCTGTGGCGGATGCCGATGGGTCCAGCCTATGACAAGCTGATCGACAGCCCGATTGCCGACATGAAAAACGTCGGCCCGCGCGAAGGCGGCTCGATCACCGCCGCGCAGTTCATCCTGCGCTATGTCGACAAAGGCACACCTTGGGCGCACCTCGACATTGCCGGGATGGTCTGGGCTAATAAGCCGGGTCAGACCTGGGACAAGGGCGCAACCGGATACGGCGTGCGAGTGCTTGACCGGTTCGTGCGGGATAATCTTGAGGGCTGATGCGCGTTGATTTCTACCAGCTGAGCCAGACCCCGGTCGAAGGCGCTTTGCCGCAATTGGCGGTGAAGATGCGGGATGCCGGGGCCAAGGTGCTGGTGGTTTCGGCTGATGAAGTGCAATTGGCGCGGATCAGCGCGGCTTTGTGGGCGCACAAGGACAGCTTTCTGGCCCACGGTCTAGCAG
>JANMHL010000207.1:0-5021 GCA_031375125.1 Novosphingobium sp.
CAGCATCAGCACGCCATCGAAATAGGCGTCATGCCCGCCGGTCAGCGTCTCATAGAAACTCAGCGAAGTGGCCAGCATAATCCCGATCGAAATTGGCACATCCATATTGGTCCGGGCGTGCTTCAGCACTGCATAGGCCGAGCGGAAAAACGGCGTGCCCGAATAGGCAATCGCCGGAATGCCGATCAGCGCCGAAACCCAGTGGAACAGGCTGCGGGTCGATCCATCAGCCCCCGACCAGACTGAAACTGACAGCAGCATGACGTTCATGCAGGCAAAGGCCGCAACCGCCAGCGGGGCCAGCAGTGGCTTCACGGCAGACGGCGCGCGGGCCAGTTCTTCACTTCGCGGCTGGCTGGCGAAACCGACTTCCTCGAGCGCAGCGATCAGTTTTGCCGGTTCAACTGCGGCGCTGTGGTCGGCGCGAACCTGCTTGGCGGTCAGATTGACCCGCGCGGCTGTAACCCCCGGCACTGCCAGCAGCGCGCGTTCAACCTTGGCCATGCAGCCGCCGCAATGCATCGCGGGGACGATCAGGACAGTCGTCTCGTTGGCCGCAATGGCCGTTTCAGGCCGTGCGGGTTTCACCGCACGTCCTGTTCGGTCCGCCAGCGCAGTTCCGCCGCAGCGGCCTCAAACCGCACCCGCCAACGGCCCAGCGGCAGCGCCCGCTTGGAGACGAAGCTGCCATCGACCTGCCGGTCAAAACTCATCACTTGATCGGGCGCTTGGCCGAGCGGGTGGCGAGCGATGGCGCTGAGCGTCACCCCTTCGCCCGGCGCTTTGGCAATCACCACGCTAACCCGCCCGTCCGGCAATCGCGCCGCCTGCGCCGACCAGCCAAGCGCCTTTTCCTTGCGCGCCTGAGCCAACCAGCTGTTGAATTCCTGACTGGCGACGTACGAATTTTCAACCACGACCCCGCCAAAGGTCGAACTGGCCAAGCTGGCCATCACCAAGTTGACCCCGATCACCACGCCAAAGAACAGAACCATGATTACGGTGAAGTGTTTCCCGGTAAACGGCCCGGTGGTGAAGGCTTTCATTCCGAATGCTCCTCTCGCTCGTCGTCGTCGTTGGGCGAATCGAACCGCACTTCGTTGACATCGCCTTCGCCCTCACCATCCATAGCCTTGAGGCGGAAACGGAACTCTTGCTCGGTAGTGCCGTCAGGGGCGACAACATAAACCCGCAGCGCCTCAACCCGGTCCGCGCCGACCGTCAGCGTCAGCACGCGGGCCGCCCGGTCACGCGGCATATCGCTGGTCCAGAACGTACCGCCGGGTAGCCCATCGAGGCTAACCTGCATGACCCGCGGGCGGCTTTGCATATTGATCAGCTTGACCGTGTAATCGTTGCGCACTTCGCCGCTCGATTGCACGGTATAGGGCGGATTGCGGTCCTTTTGGACTTTGATATCGATCCGGCTGCGCGCGCCCAACGCGAACAACAGCGCCAGCCCAATCGCGCCCCACACGCCCAAGTAAATCAGCGTCCGGGTGTGAAACAGCGCCTTGCTGATCGGGCGCGGGACTTCGCCTTTGCGTTCGGCCTCGCAGTCCTCCAGCGTGGCATAGTCGATCAGCCCGCGCGGACGGCCGGTTTGCTGCATCACCGTGTCACAGGCATCGATGCACAGCGCGCAAGTGATGCAGGCGATATCGGGACCATTGCGGATATCATAGCCAGTCGGGCAGACCGCAACGCACTGGTTGCAATCAATGCAATCGCCGAAATCATCGGGCGCTTTTTCGGCCTTTTTGACCGAGCCGCGCGGTTCGCCGCGCCAGTCCTTATAGGTTACGATCAGGCTCTTTTCATCGAGCATCGCGGTCTGGATGCGCGGCCAAGGGCACATATAGATGCAGATCTGCTCGCGCATGAATCCGCCGAAAATGAACGTGGTTGCGGTCAGCACGGCGACCGTCGCATAGGCCACCGGCGCGGCCTGTCCGGTCCAGAAATCCACCGTCAGCGTGGGGGCATCGGCGAAATACATGATCCAGGCCCCGCCGGTCCAGAAACTGACGATCAGATAGATTGTCCACTTGAAGGCCCGACGGGCGATCTTGCGCGGTCCCCATGGCGCTGCTTGCAGCCGCATCTGGGCATTGCGATCACCATCAATCAACCGATCAACGTGCTGGAACAAATCGGTCCAGACTGTTTGCGGGCAGGAGTAGCCGCACCAGGCGCGGCCAACCGCACTGGTGACCAGAAACAAACCGACCCCGGCCATGATCAGCAGCCCGGCCACGAAATAGAATTCCTGCGGCCAGATTTCGATCCCGAACATAAAGAACCGGCGGCTCGCCAGATCTACCAGCACCGCTTGATTTGGCGCATAAGGCCCGCGGTCCCAGCGGATCCACGGCGTGATGTAATAGACCGCCAGGGTCAGCGCCATCACCAACCATTTGAAGCGCCGGAACGGGCCGCTCACCGCCTTGGGAAAGACGGCCTTGCGCTTTTCATAGAGAACCGGATTCTGGCTGAGCTGTTCAGGGCTTTGCATTTCCGGTTCCGCTGGCAGGAGGGACTGGCGCTGCCGTGAAATCTTCGCCGCCCCCCAGCGAGTGCACATAGGCCGCCAGCATCTTGATGGTCACTGCGTCGAGCTTTTTGCTCCAGGCTGGCATCACGCCGCCGTGGGCCTTGGTGATCGAGGCGGTGACCTGATCGGGCTTGCCGCCATAGAGCCAGACCGCGTCGGTCAGGTTCGGCGCGCCAAACTGGCGCAGGCCTTTGCCGTCCGCGCCGTGGCAAACGACGCAATTGGCGGCGAACACAGCTTGCCCGCGGGTGGCTGCGGCATCGGCAGGTGCTTTGCCCGACAGCGACCGGACATAGGCGGCGGTGTCGCTCACTTGCGGGCCGGTCAGGATTCCGTCGCGGCCAAAGCTGGGCATCTGGCTGGTCCGGGTCGCCGGATCATCAGCCGCGCGAATGCCGTGCTGCAAGGTCAGTTCGATCTCGTGGATATTGCCGCCCCACAGCCAGTCGTCATCCTTCAGGTTGGGATAGCCGAGGCTCCCCGCCGCGCCCGAACCGTGGCACTGCACGCAGTTCTGCTTGAACGCCGCCGCGCCGCCCGCAATCGCCAGCGGCATCAGCTTTTGATCCTTGACCAGCGCTTCGAGTGATACCGCTGCAATCGCATCGGTTGCGGCCTTGCGGCTGGCGGCACCGGCAGCCATTTCCTCCGCAAACTGCCCCCGACTGGACCAGCCGAATAACCCTTGTGTGCCCGACGACAGCAGCGGGATTGCCGGATAAACCACCATATAACCAATCGCGAACACGATAGTCAGGTAAGTCGTCAGCACCCACCAGCGGGGCAGCGGGTTGTTGAGTTCTTCGATCCCGTCCCATTCGTGACCGACGGTTTCGACGCCAGTGGGCTCGTCAATTTTCTTATTGACCATTTTCGTCATCCCCAAGGCTGTCGTCGGCGAAGATCATGTTCGCGGCCTCATCGTAGTTCCGCCGAGCGCTGGGCCGAAATGGCCAGGCGCACAGGATCAGAAATGCCAGCACCATCAGCGCCAGACCCCAACTGTCAGCGAAATGCCGCATGGCCTCATAGGTTGAATGATCGCTCACCGGCCGCGCTCCTGCTTGAGCACTTCCTGCGCCGCCGGGGCGTTGACATCGACCATCGTCCCCAAGACCTGCAGATAGGCGACCAGCGCGTCCATCTCGGTCAGCCGGTCGGGCTGTCCGTCAAAGTCGCGGACTTGCGATTTGGGATAACGTTTCTGCAGATCGGCGCTGTCGGCCATGGGATCGGCCTGAACCTTCAGGTCTTCGTCGGCCTGCTTGATGTCGGTCGCCGTGTAAGGCACCCCGACCCGGTACAGCGCCGTTAAAGTCGCACCCATGTCGCCCGCGTTGAGATCGCGCTGCGCCAGAAAGGCATATTGCGGCATCACCGATTCAGGCACCACCGCTTGCGGGTTGGTCAGGTGCTGGACGTGCCATTCGTCGGAGTATTTGAGGCCGACGCGGGCCAGATCTGGCCCGGTTCGTTTGGAGCCCCACTGGAATGGATGATCGTACATCGATTCCGCCGCCAGACTGTAATGGCCATAGCGTTCCACTTCATCGCGGAACGGCCGGATCATCTGGCTGTGGCAGTTGTAACAGCCTTCGCGGACATAGATGTCGCGCCCAGCTTGCTCCAGCGGGGTGTAGGGCCGCATCCCTTCGACCTTCTCGATCGTGTTATCGATCCAGAACAGCGGGGCGATTTCGACGATGCCGCCAATCGCAACGACGACAAAGGCCGCGACCCCCATCAAGCCGACGTTGCGCTCCAGCTTTTTGTGCCGGGTCCAGGGGTCTTTTTTGGTTGGTTCAGTCATGTTCTGTCACCCCCTTACTGAGCCAGAGCCGCGCCAAGCGGTACATCGCGGGCGGGATCATGGGCGGCACTACGCAGCGGTTGTTCGACGCGCAGATTGCCGATGATCGTCTGCCAGATGTTAAAAGCCATGATCAGCGCGCCCGAAAGGTAAAGCACCCCGCCAAAGGCCCGCAGCAGATACATCGGGAACTTGGCCGCCACGGTTTCGACGAAGCTGTTCACGAGGTAACCGTCAGCGCCGTATTCGCGCCACATCAGGCCTTCCATGATGCCCGAAACCCACATCGCCGAGGCGTAAAGAACGATGCCGAGTGTCGCGAGCCAGAAGTGCCAGTTGATCATCCGCAGCGAATACATCCGGCTGCGGTTCCACAGCCGCGGCGCCAGGTAGTAGAGCGCCGCAAAGGTGATCATCCCGTTCCACCCCAATGCGCTGGAATGGACGTGTCCGATGGTCCAGTCGGTATAATGCGACAGGCTGTTGACCGACTTGATCGACATCATCGGGCCTTCAAAAGTGCCCATCCCATAAAACGCCAAGGCAAATACCATCATCCGGATGATCGGATCGGTCCGGACCTTGTCCCAAGCCCCGTTCAGCGTCATCAGGCCATTGATCATCCCCCCCCAACTGGGCATCCACAGCACCACCGAG
>JANMHL010000321.1:0-1566 GCA_031375125.1 Novosphingobium sp.
AGATAGCGGTCAAGCGCGGCGGCGTCTTTCAGATAGACTTCGCTGCGGCCCTTGTTGACCTTGAACAGCGGCGGCTGGGCGATGAACAAATGGCCATTGCGAATGATTTCCGGCATCTGGCGGTGGAAGAACGTCAGCAGCAAAGTGCGGATATGGGCACCATCGACGTCGGCGTCGGTCATGATCACGATCTTGTGATAACGCAGCTTTTCAAGGTTGAATTCATCGCGAATGCCGGTGCCCATCGCCTGGATCAGCGTGCCGACTTCTTTCGATCCGATGATCCGATCAAACCGCGCACGCTCGACGTTGAGGATCTTGCCCTTCAGCGGCAAGATCGCCTGATAGTGCCGGTCACGGCCCTGCTTGGCTGAGCCGCCAGCCGAATCGCCTTCGACCAGAAACAGTTCGCACTTGGCTGGATCACGTTCCTGGCAATCGGCCAGCTTGCCCGGCAGGCTGGCGATATCCATTGCACCCTTGCGGCGGGTCAGTTCGCGCGCGCGCTTGGCTGCTTCACGGGCGGCGGCGGCGTCGATAATCTTGCCGATCACCGCGCGGGCGTGGGCTGGGTTTTCTTCGAGCCAATCGCTCATCCGGTCGGCCATCAGGCTTTCGAGCGGCTGGCGCACTTCGCTGGAGACCAGTTTGTCCTTGGTCTGCGACGAGAACTTGGGATCGGGCAGTTTGACCGAGACGATCGCGGTCAGCCCTTCGCGCATATCATCGCCGGTCAGCGTGACCTTTTCCTTTTTCATCAACCCCGATTTTTCGGCGTAATTGTTGAGCGTGCGAGTTAGCGCGGCGCGAAACGCGGCCAGATGGGTGCCGCCATCGCGCTGCGGGATGTTGTTGGTGAAACACAGCACGTTTTCGTAATACGAATCGTTCCATTCGAGCGCGACTTCGATGCCGATCCCATCGCGTTCGGACGAGATTGCCACCGGCTCTGGCAACAACGGTACCTTGTTCCGGTCAAGATAGGCAACGAACGCACCGATCCCGCCTTCGTAGAACAGGTCATGTTCCTTGATCTCGGCATGACGTTTGTCGCGCAGCAGGATGTGGACGCCCGAATTGAGGAAGGCGAGTTCGCGGTAGCGGTGCTCCAATTTATCGAAATCGAAATCGAGCACATTCTTGAACGTGTCAGTCGAGGCGATGAAGGTCACCCGGGTGCCCTTTTTCCCGGCGGGCGCGGGGCCGACCACGCGCAAGGGCTCCACGGCATCGCCGTGGGCGAATTTCATCCAGTGTTCTTCCCCATCGCGCCAGATCGTCAGTTCGAGCCACTCACTGAGCGCATTGACCACCGAAACGCCAACCCCGTGGAGCCCGCCCGAAACCTTGTAGGCGTTGTCTTCCGAAGTATTCTCAAACTTCCCGCCAGCGTGCAGCTGAGTCATGATCACTTCGGCAGCGGAAACGCCCTCTTCAGCGTGAATTCCGGTCGGGATACCGCGGCCGTTATCTTCGACCGAGACGGAGCCATCGGGGTTCAGTTCGATCAGCACCAGATCGCAATGCCCGGCCAGCGCCTCGTCAATTGCATTGTCCGAAACTTCG
>JANMHL010000334.1:0-3870 GCA_031375125.1 Novosphingobium sp.
CGGTGGCCGAACGGATGGGGCCGAACAGCAAACTGGTTGAGCGCTATGCCAAGCAGTTTGGCGATGCCTACTGGATCGCCGAACCCGACGATATCATTGCGATGAACCTGACCCAACTCGACCGCGCCAAAGCGACCGCGCTGGACGTCCACACCGAATACTATGCCGCGCGCGGGGCGACGCTGGTGACGGTGATTGCGGCCGACCATCCGGGCCTGTTCTACCGGATCGCCGGCGGCATCCATCTGGCTGGCGGCAATATTATCGACGCCCGAATCCACACGACGCGGGGCGGCATGGCGGTTGACAACTTTTTGGTGCAAGATCCACTGGGCCGGCCGTTCTCCGAGGAGAACCAGCTCGCCCGGATTGAAACGACCATTGCGGATGCGCTCGGCGGCAAGATCAAACTGGTCCCGCAACTGGCCGCCCGGCCGAGCGCCCGCCCGCGCGCCGATGCTTTTGACGTGCGCCCCGGCGTCGAGTTCGACAACGCCGCGTCGAACCGTTTCACTGTGATCGAAGTGAATGCGCGGGATCGCCCCGCGCTGCTCAGCCGCCTCGCCCGCGCGCTGTTTGAGGCCAAGCTGATGGTCCATTCCGCGCACATCGCCACCTACGGCGAACGCGCGGTCGATACGTTTTACGTCACTGATTTGCTAGGTGAAAAAGTCGATTCGAGCGCGCGGCTGAAAGCGGTCGAGAAGAAGCTGCTTGAGGCAGCTGAGGAACAGGCAGCCGAGGTGGCGGCGGCGTGATGGCGATCACGGCGTTCGCGTAAGCAGGATGATAATTCTCCATCTGAGACTGATCAGTCGATCGGCCTTAAAGACCAAGGAGATTAGCAATGCCTGAAATCAATTTCAGTGACGAAGCCGAAATCTACGATGTCATGTCGAAGTTGGCGAGCCGTGCCGCGATGGCCTCAGCGATGCAGACGATTGCGCTCATTCAAAAGGCGATGGCCGAAAACCCGAAGGACGGGCAAGTACAGCTACTGGCCGGCGACGGCATCCTCAGCGAAAGCGAAGCTGCGGTGCTTGGCGCCTATGAACCCGATGTCCTCAACAAGGCTTGGCGCAAAGTGATCAAAACGGTGGATGTCGCGATCTGCTTCGTTCCCGAACTCGATCGGATCGCGCGGACAGAAGCCGTACTGATCCGTCCGGGCGATATGATTGGCGGGGTCGATCCGCAGGGCTTTGCCGGGACCCTGGCTAACTGGGAGGTCGAGGTTGACCTCGGGATCATTCGCGGAAAGGTCAGCTGGTAGCTGCTCGATAAGGGGCGGGTGTCACACAACGCATGCGTGGACCCCGCCCCTAGCGGCGCAGCTCAACCAATCAACGCCTCAGCAATCTGCACCGCATTCAGCGCGGCACCCTTGCGCAGGTTGTCGCCGACCACGAACATGGCGAGGCCGTGTGCCACCGTCGGATCTCGACGGACCCGGCCGACGAAGACCGGGTCTTGCCCGGTTGCCTCCAGCGGGTTGGGCACTTCGCAGACCACCACGCCGGGGGCCGATCCGAGCAGCTCAAGCGCCCGTTCCACGCTGATCGGGCGTTCAAATTCGGCGTTGATCGACAGCGAATGCCCGGTGAACACCGGCACCCGTACGCAGGTTCCCGATACCGGTAGATCGGGCAGGTCCAGGATCTTACGGGTTTCGTCGCGCAGCTTGATCTCTTCCTCGGTGTAGCCATCTTCGCCCAGGACATAGTTCAGCGGGATCACGTTGTGCGCGATCGGGACGGTCCACTTTTCAGGCGTGGGCAGCAAGTCATCGTGTCCGCCCGAAGCCAGTTCGCGCGCCGCCGTACCGACGTGATCGAGTTGGCGGGCGAGCAAGTCGATCCCTTCGAGCCCGCCGCCCGAAACCGCTTGGTAGGTCGAGACGGTCAGCCGCTTGAGCCCGGCCTCATCGTGCAGCGGGCGCAGCACCGGCATCGCCGCCATGGTGGTGCAATTGGGATTGGCGATGATGCCCTTGGGCAGATCAGCCAGCGCCTGCGGGTTCACTTCGGAAACGACCAGCGGCACATCCGGGTCGGCGCGCCAAGCGGATGAGTTGTCGATCACGATCGCCCCTGCCGCCGCCACAATCGGGGCGAGCGCCTTGGCCGTGGTTCCGCCCGCTGAAAACAGCACGACATCGAGCCCGGCATAGTCCGCCGTCGCCGCATCCTCGACGGTCACCCCGTCCAGCACTTTGCCCGCCGAGCGAGCCGAAGCGAACAGCCGCAAGCTGGCCACCGGAAAGTTCCGCTCGGCCAGAATTGTGCGGATCATGCTGCCGACCAAACCGGTCGCGCCGACAATGCCGACATGAAGCTGGCGTCCGGGGGCGAAACGATGAACCATAATGCTACTCCTTCAGTAGGGAGAGCAGTGCGGGGTTCTGATGATCCGAAATGGAAAGCCCCGCCTGCTCGTGCGGGGCGGGTTGTCTGGGTGCCTTAGACCAGCACCGCCACAACCGTTCCCGCATCAGCGGTCGGTTTGGTGGTAATGGTAATGGTGGGCGCTGTGGACATGGAAGGCGCCTCTAACGAGCAGCTCGCGCAATGGCAACGGCTTTGTTGCAATGCAGCGCGCAAGATTAGTGCGCCGCCGCCTCCAGCCGCGCCAAGGCCGCCTCGACCCCGATCAGCGGCAGTAGCGAGGCCATGTCGGGGCCGTGGTCCATGCCGGTCAGCGCTTGGCGCAGTGGCATGAACAAGGCTTTGCCCTTGCGTCCGGTGCTTTCCTTGAGCGCGGCGATTAGCGCAGGCCAATCGGTGCCGGTGCTGGTCAGCGCTTCGGTGGCTTGTGCCAGAAAGGCCTTGTCCTCGGCCTCAAACGCAGGCGCCGCGACCGGCCCGGTCACCACCTGCCACCAAGCTCCCGCTTCGCTGATATGCTCCAGATTGGGCCGGATCGTCTCCCATGCCGCTTCGCCCATCCCGCTGGGCAGCAAGTGCGCCACGCGGGCGTAGGGCAGGCGGTGGACGATCCCGGCGTTGACCCGGTGCAAGTCAGCCTCGTCAAACCGCGCCGGGGCCCGGCCAAAGTGGTCCAGCGTAAAACTCTGCGCCAGCGCCGCGCTGTCCAGTGCCGGATCAACCGGATCGGACGTGCCCAGCCGCGCCAGCAGCGCGATCAGCGCCTCCGGCTCGATCCCTTCATCCCGCAGTGCGGCCATGCCGAGCGAGCCGAGCCGCTTGGACAGTTTGCCTTCGGTGCCGACCAGCAATGCCTCATGGGCAAAGCGCGGAGGTCTTGCATCCAGCGCTTCGAACATCTGGATCTGGCTGGCGGTGTTTGACACGTGATCTTCGCCGCGCAAAACGTCGGTGATGCCCATGGCGATGTCGTCGATTACCGATGGCAGCAGATAGAGCCACGAGCCATCGCCGCGCCGGACCACTGGATCGCTCATCTTGGCCGGGTCAAAGTGCTGGACCCCGCGAATGCCATCCGTCCAGACGATCGGCGCAGTCTGGTCGAGCAGAAAGCGCCAATGTGGGGTTTCGCCCGCCGCCGCCTTGGCCGCATGGTCAGCCTCGCTCAGGCTCAGTGCGGCACGGTCATAGATCGGCGGCAGGCCGCGGCCCAGCAGCACCTTGCGCTTCAGGTCCAGTTCCTGCGCGGTTTCATAACAGCGATAGACGCGGGCACCCGCGATCAGCTTGGCGAACTCCGCCTCATACAGCTCAAACCGCGCCGACTGGCGTTCCTCGCCATCCCAGTTCAGGCCCAGCCAGGTCAGATCGGCCTTGATCGCGGCGACGTGTTCCTCGCGGCTGCGCTCCAGATCGGTATCGTCAATCCGCAGCAGGAACCGCCCGCCAGCCTGCTTGGCCAGCAGCCAGTTGTGCAGCGCCGCGC
>JANMHL010000361.1:0-1696 GCA_031375125.1 Novosphingobium sp.
CGGCGCAACATAATGACGGCGGTTGAAACGAGTCTCAAGAAACTCGGCACCGATTACATTGATCTCTACCAGACCCACTGGCCCGATCACGAACTGCCTTATGACGAAACGATGGAAGTGCTCGACGAGCTGGTACAGGACGGCAAGGTCCGGATCACCGGTTGCTCGAACGAAACCAGCTGGGGCCTGATGAAGTCGGTCCAGACGGCGGAACAGCTAGGCACGGTCCGCTATCAGACGATCCAGAACAATTTCAGCCTCAATAATCGCCGGTTCGAAGATGAACTGGCGCAAGTTTGCCGGATGGAAGGGATCAGCCTGATCCCTTATTCGCCGATTGGTGGCGGGGTCCTCTCGGGCAAGTATCAAGGCGGGGCGACGCCGGACGGCGCGCGGTTCAGCCGCTATCTGGCGATGGAAGGGCGGCAGGCCGCGATGGGCCGCCGATTTGTGAACGAAAAATCGCTGAGCTCGACCGAGAAGTTCATGGCCATCGCGATGGACGCCGGGATGAGCCCGGTGACCATGGCGGTCGCCTGGTCCAAACAGCACGATTTCGTCGCCTCGACCATTGTCGGGGTCAGCCGTCAGGATCAGGTCGCTGAGATTCTGGCCGCCGCAGATCTGGTGCTGAACGATGACGTGATCAAGGCGATCAACAAGGTCAGCCGCGAAGTCATGTACCCGATGGGTTGAGCGCAATGCGTTCTAGTCACTATGGCCCAGCACTAGGGCGCAGGAGGAACGGTTGAGCGTATCGGCAGGGGTTGTAGCGGTTCTGGCGCTGCTATCGGCGCAGCCCGATGCGGCGACGGCACCCGTTCCGGCCCCGCCGATCAGCGCGCCGCAAAATCCGGCGCCTGATCCGGCGGCTGTGCCCATTGACGAAGCCCCCCAGCCGACTGATCCCAATACCCCAGACGCGCCCTCGGAAACCGACACAACCGGCGCAATTGTCGTCAACGCGCGGCCCAAAAACGACCCGATGATGGGGGTCAACACCGCTTCGTTTGAATTGGCGCAAGACGTTGACCGCGCGGTGATCGAGCCTCTGGCCATGGCTTATAAAAAGGCGCTGCCCAAACCGGCGCGGATTGGGCTGGGCAATTTTATCCGCAACATCAGTTCGCCAATCGTGTTCGTGAACGATCTGCTGCAATTGAAGCCGGGCCGGGCGTTCAAGACGCTAGGACGGTTTGCGATCAACAGCACCATCGGGCTGGGCGGCTTGATCGATGTAGCCAAGAACAAGCCGTTCCATCTGCCCTATCGCCACAACGGTTTTGCCAACACGCTGGGCTATTACGGGGTCAAACCGGGGCCCTATTTCTTCGTGCCGTTTCTGGGCCCAACCACGCTTCGTGATCTGATCGGCGGGGCGGTCGATGGCGTGATCCTGCCCTATGGCATCGGTACGCCGTTCAACAAGCTGTATTACACCTTGCCCAATGGTGCAGTGCGTTCGCTCAATCGGCGGGTCGAATTTGATTGCCAGCTCAAAACGATCCGCGCCTCGGCCGATCCCTATGCCGCTGAACGGGCCTATTACTTCAAAAAGCGTGAGGCCGAGATTGAGGCGCTGCATGGCCGCGGCACTGGTCCGGAAACTGCCGCCAAGTGCGAGGCTGAGGCGCTGGGGATGGATGACGCCTTGGCGGCCCCACCAGCTGCAGCGCCTGCGCCCGTGCCAACGCCG
>JANMHL010000224.1:0-8011 GCA_031375125.1 Novosphingobium sp.
GGCAATGTCGTCGGCGAAGACGCAATCCAGCGGGTAATCCAACGATTGCGCAAAGTGGCAGGACTGGCCGAAACGTTCCGGATCGATACTATTACCAAAGCCGGATACCGGCTGGTGATGGAAGAAAGCGCCACCGAAGGCGCGCGCGGCGATGCCCCCAGTCTGGCGGTGCTGCCCTTTACCAACCGCTCTGGCCAGGCCGAGGATGAAAGCTTCGCGCTCGGCATGGGCGAAGATCTGGTCGATGCGCTCAGCCAAGGCGTCAACGCCAGAGTGCTTGCCAGTTCGGCCACCGCGAAGTTTCGCGGGCGACCGGTCACCGATTTTCCCGGAACCGGACGGCGGCTGGGCGTGCGCTATTTCCTGGAAGGCAACGTCCGGCGCAGCGGCGATATGCTGCGGGTCACGGCGCAGCTGGTCGAAGCGGCCAACAGCTCGATCGTCTGGTCACAGCGGTTTGAACGGCATCTGGATGAATTCGCGCAGCTGCAGGGCGATCTGGTTTCCGAAGTGGCGGCCACGTTGGGCGCGACGATTTTCAAGCTGGAGATGGACCGCGCGCTGCGCAAGCCGTCGAACTTGACCGCGTGGGAATGCATCGCCCGGGCGATGGCTGCTATCCGCGAATACGGAGCCGAGCCGCTCGGCCGGGCTATCGCCGAATCGCAGCACGCCATGGCGATTGCGCCCGACTATGGTCTGGCGCAGGCAATCTATGCGCTGACCATATCGGGCGCCTACTTCTCGATGAGCCCCGGCGATGCCGCGCGCGAGCGCGAAATTCAGCACCACATCGACCGCGCCTTTGTGCTCGATCCCGATAACGCCGGAGTGCTGGCGGCAATTGCCGCGTCGAGCGCCTATATCGGGCGGCCCCTAGAAGGCTTGCCGCGCGCCCTGCGCGCAATCCGGCTGCGGCCCGGCCACGGGCTGGCGCACTATGCCGCCGGGGTTAACGGGCTGCTGCAAGGCAAAGAGCCCGACGCGATCGTCCACCTCAACGATTTCATTCAGGTCGAACCCGAATCGCACCTTCACTACATTACCCATGCCTGGCGCGGGGTGGCCTATATGCGGACCCATGATTTCGGCGCGGCGCGTGGCGCCTTTGCCGAAAGTCTGGCGCTGTTCCCCGGCAATTTCATCGCACTGTTGTTGCTGACCTGCATCGAGCATGTCGAAGACGCCCATGACGCCGCGCAGCAGCACCTCGCCACCGCAATTGAGCTGGATGCCGACGCGACGCCGGATTTGTACCACACCCGGATCAGACGGTTCTTCGCCGGGTCTGCGCTGCAGGATCGGATGCATCAGGCGCTCGATGGAACCTGGCTCAAAGTCACGGCCTAGCCGAACTTGCCAAGTGCAGGTTTGATAGGCAGACTTGCGGCGGGGTCGCGGTTTGTCTGCTTATAAGGAAGCCGGGATGCGATACAGTCACTGGGCGCTTGGCGCCGCCGCGTTGCTGGCTTGCGCATTGCCGGGGCAGGCGCAGGATCTGCCCAAGGCCACTCCGGCGGCTGAGGCGGAGCACCCCGCTGGCCACGACCATTCCGACAAGGCCGCGCCCAAGACCGCGCAATTGCTGGTCGGGTATGGCAATGGCGGCTTTACGGTAACCGGCGCCAATCCGCAGGCGCAGGCGTTCTTTTCAAACGGCATGGAACTGGCCGCCGCCTTTGCCCACCGGGCATCGATCGTGGCGATGGAAGAAGCGGTCCGGCTCGATCCGGCTTGCGCGATGTGCTTGTGGGGCCTCGCCTATACCTCGGGCCCGACGATCAATTATGGCAAGGATTGGCCGGAGCGCAAAGCGCTCTATGCCATGCTGGTCAAGGCCGAAGCGCTGGCCAAAAAGACCGGGACCAAGCGCGAACGCGATCTGATCAGCGTCTACCGCAAACGCTATCTGCCCGGCGCAAAGATCGCCGTACGCGATGCGGCTTTTGCCAAGGATATGCAAAAGCTGGTCAGGAAGTATCCGCTCGACAACACCATCGCCGTGCTCGCCGCCGATGCGATCATTCAGGCGATGGAAGGGGATAATTACAATGCCGAGGCGATGAAGGCGGTCGGCTTGCTCGAAGTCGTATTGGCCCGTGCGCCCACTGACAGTCCGGCAATCCATTTCTATATCCACGCCAGCGAAATCGCAGGCGTTCCGGCCCGGGCCGAGCCCTATGCCGATAAGCTGGGTACGTTGGCCCCGCGCGCCAGCCATCTGGTCCATATGCCCAGCCACACCTATTACTGGGTCGGACGCTATCAGGATGCCGCGACCGTCAACCATCGCGCGGTTGAGCTGGGCAAGGAGAACGCGGTCCGGCTCGGCATGACCGAGCCCGACGGCGTCTGGGGCCTGCCCTATCACGCGCATAACGTCATTTTCGGGCTGGGCGGGGCTTTGATGGCCGGGGACGCCAAGATCGGGCTCGAACTGGGGCGGCCCTTGGTTGATCGGTCCGAGGCGCAGGACAAAGCCCATCCGGTGATGCAACTGCTGACCGCCGCTGGTTATTTTGCGCTAGCCCGATTTGACGATCCAAGGTCAGTGCTCGCGCGGCCCCAGCCCAAGCTGCCCTATCTGACCGCCGCCTGGCACTATGCCCGGGGCGAGGTGTTTGCCAAGCAGGGCGACAAGGCCGGGCTGAAAGCTGAAATCGCTGCGTTGGAAGCAATGAAGATCCCGCCGCAGGGCGCCGACGAATCCAAAGCCCCCGACCAGATGGTCAGCATCGTCCGCCTCGTCCTCACCGGGCGGCTGGCCATGGCAGAGGGCCGCTGGACTGACGCGCAAACCGCCTTTCGCTCCGCCGCAGAGATCGAGGAGACCGAAGACTTCATGCAATTCTCAGACCCGCCCGCGTTCTGGTACCCAGTCCGCCGCGACTACGCCGCAGCGCTCTTGGCCGCAGGCGACAAGGCCGGAGCAAAGCGCGAGCTGGATGCCACACTGAAACTGCGGCCGAA
This sequence comes from Novosphingobium sp., assembly GCA_031375125.1. Lineage (GTDB taxonomy): Bacteria > Pseudomonadota > Alphaproteobacteria > Sphingomonadales > Sphingomonadaceae > Novosphingobium. The sequence goes on from JANMHL010000224.1 coordinate 2,971, forward strand.
AGATCCGGTGGTAATGGCGATGTTGGCGGGGATAGTGGGCTAGGCTTAAACTCCCAGCCCGGTGCCGCCTTGCGCTGCTTTCGCGCGGTGAAACCCGGCGCGCTGGGTGAGCCGTTCGAAGTAGGCTGCCATCCCCGGCGTGACCTGTTCATCCAGGCCGATCGACAGCGCCAGCATCACCGCATAACCGACCGAAATGTCGGCCATCGTGAAGCGCCCCGCTGCGGCGAATTCGCCGTGCAGCAGGCTTTCGGCGTTTTTCAGGCGTGAGCCGAACCACGCAGCGTAATCCTCGGCGGCTTGCGTCACGCGGCGCTCGGGCGGTTCGAGCCGGGTGTAGCGCAGATGAATCGTCTGCGGGAACGTCAGCGTGGCTTCGCCCATGTGGAGGAAGTTGAGGTAGCGAGCATAGTCCGGCTCGTCCGCCGCGACCGCCAGATCGCTCGGCCCGAACCGCGTGGCAAGAAAATGCGGGATCGCGCTGCTTTCGGTCATCAGCGCGCCATCGACCAGGAGCGCTGGTACCGTGCCGAGCGGGTTGATCTCGCGGTATCCCTCAAACCGGAACCGCGGTGGGAACGGCATCAGGGTCAGTTCGCAATCGAGCCCCAGCTCTTCCAGTGCCCACAGCGCCCGGAATGAGCGCGCATCGGCGCAGTGATAGAGGTGGATTGCGGCGGTCATTGTGCAGCCACCTGCGCCGCCTGAGCGCACTTTGCGCTGGCCTGGTCCGACCCGCCGGTCAGCATCGTCGCAGCGATAAACCCGCCGACCACCAGCACCACAAAGCCCGCCGTGGCGAGGCCGAGATACTTGTCGATGAACGCCTTGATCGGCGCGCCAAACAGCCGGAACAGCAGGCCGACGATCATGAAGCTGATCGAACGGCTGATGATGCTCGCGCCGATGAATACCAGCAGCGGCATCGCGATGAACCCGGCAGTGATCGTCAGCAGTTTGAACGGAATCGGGGTCGCGCCCTTGATCATGATGATCTCGGCCCCGTATTCACGCAGGTAACACGCTGCACGGGGGAAACTCTCGGTCAGTCCGAGCAGCGCCAGCAGCTGGGTGCCGATGCTTTCGTACAAGAAATAACCGATCGCATAGCCGAGCAGCCCACCCAGCACCGAAGCAAAGGTCGCGATCATTGCAAAGCGGATCGCCTTTTTCGGCTCAGCCAGGCACATGATCCCCAGCAAAGGGTGCGGCGGAACCGGGAAAAAGCTCGCCTCGACAAAGGCAAACGCCGCCAGCCACCATTCAGCGTGGGGGTGGACGGCCTTGGCCATGGTCCAATCGTACAGGCGGCGGAGCATCGGGTATCCCTAGTCTGTCAGTCTTGCCCACCTGCTTAGGGGGCCGCGCAGCAGGCGACAAGTGGCGAAGCCATGCAGTTGAACGAACCATTTAGGTAATTTTATATTGACATCGTCACGCTCTTATGGCACAAATACGGCGTATGTGTAGCTTACAAACCCACGGCGGGGGCGATCAGGTATAGGGCGGAGCAGGCAAACACTAAGCCCACGATCCCTTGCCCAAGGGCATGCGCCCATTCTCGACGCGTTACGTGGTTATAGGACCACGCGAGGTTGATCCACGCGAACACAGCCGGGAAGATTGCGAGCAAGGCTTTCATCGCGGGACACCCTAACCGGATTGGTTGCATGTAGCAAAGCGAAGCCTGCTTTGTCGCATTGGGGGTTCTTTGCTGGTTGGGGATAAAGCTTTGAACTGACTCGACTCTTGGCCCGCCATGCGAAAACCTGATTGTGAGCCAAACCCCTGCTCCGGGTTGCCTTGACCGCCGCGAGGCGCACTCGGCGCTTCGGGGGTGCGGCTCAACCGCTCGCGCTCGCAAGGAGTAATCCAATGAGCAAAGGCACTCGCGGACGGGACGCTGGCTCTGGCCAGTTCGTGCCCGTCAAGGAAGCTCAACGTCGTCCTAGAACGACGGTCGTTGAGACTTTCGACAAGGACAAGAACGGTAAGCCGAAAAACTAGGCCGCTCGAGTCTGAGGGGGTCGCCGGGGAGAAATCCTCGGCGGCCTTTTCGCTTTGAATCAGAGTGAGAGTCATGCGTCAAGTCGGAGGCAAAACTTTTAGCGATTGTGTCTGTGCAGGAGCGCTAGCGCAGGCAATCCGATGCACCTGCCTTTTTGTACTCGTAAGTCCGCAAACACGTTTGGTATGGCGAAAAATAGATCAGCGCGGCGGTTATGAGCAGCACAGCAGCCGCTAGGATCATGGCCGCCTTGACTATTTCACTCATGTGGCTTCCCCGGCACAGGCTTTGCCTTCGCCAGCTTCACCAGCCTGTCCTTGAATAGCTGCTCGTCTTCGTCGCATTCAAGCTCGCGGGCGGCCTGTTTGAATTTGTCGATCTGGAGTTTCGGATCCTTCATGTCCCTAGGTTAGCGCCGCTTTCCGGGGCCGGAAAGCTTCTTTTTTGGCGCTCTCAGGCGTTTGCGGACCTCTTGTATCAATTCTGGCTCAAGAGGGAGGTCTTCTGGCGCTCTGCCTGCCTCTGAGATTACTATCTTCCTAACGCGCTTGGCGACCTCCTTATTGGCCGAGATTGCCGCCGCCTCGTTTGTGATACCATCGTTGAGTATCTTTTCTGCAGCGAGGTCGGCTTGAAATGCGTGAGCAGAAAGCTCTAGGTGCCCGGCACGGTCAAGGAGACTCTCGCCATCTTTTAGCCCCTTGTGGCGCGCAACCTCCTTTGTGCTCATTTCATACAAGCCATGGTATTTGGCGCCATGAAAATGATCAAAGCGGACAACGCCCACATCTGCTGCGATATCAGCTACCCGCTTAAGAGCCGTGGAAACCTTGTCTCGCTTATTGAGTCGGGCCAGGTCTTTGACTTCCGCCTCTAAAATCTCAGCTTTTCGCGTTTGAATCGCAAAGTATGCCATCGCACCTGCAACCTCAGGCTTGGTGGGGTCGCCATTCATTGAGATGAGATAGCAAGCGGCGCGACTCAGGAAATATTCGACTCCTCGCTCTTTCACACCCCCACGGATTCGCACCACAGTGTTAGTTTCAACAATATGGTGTGACGGATCGGCATCGTTGTTACGCAACGCATCTGTTGCCTTTTTTATCACAGAAAGGAAGTTCCTAAATTCCTCATATCCAAGAATTTCAGAAACTTGCCTTGCAAGCCAGAACTCATTGCCCGCCGAGTTTGACCTCTTCGCCCTCTCCATTTCAGCCATGGTTTTTCTTGCAATTGGATGCTCTGCTAGATCGCTTGCCATATGTGATAACCTCCGTTATCCCATACATACAGCCGTCACACATGGGAGTCGATGGGGTGCGGGAACAAAAAGCGATTGAGGAACAGCTTCGCCGAAAGGAGGCAGAGATTGTTAGCCTTGAGGAAAAGCTGAAGGCTGCGAAAGTCTATGCAAAGGCGCTGCGTGATGTTTTGCGTCTTGTCGGTAAAGACGATGCTGAAGAGGTCGGTGAGACTAAGCTCCGAAAAGGGAGCCTTGTCGATCAGGCGCGCGAATTGATTCAGGAACGCGGTGAGCCTGTCCATATTGACGATATTCTGCGGGCAATGGGCAAGGATGTGACGCGAGACGCCAAAGCGTCCCTCAACAGCTCTTTGGCCGCATATGTTCGGAACGGTGAAATTTTTGTTCGCACAGCGCCCGCGACTTATGGCCTTATTGAGTTGGCGCATACAGAGCAGGAAGATGTTGAGGAGCACCCCCCCGCTGGCTTCGGTCAGGCCGCTCAAACTTGGGATGAACAAACTACGCCAGAATTCTCTGACGACTTGGACGACGATATTCCTTTTTGAAAAAGGCCCGACAGGGTTCGCCTGTCGGGCCTCATGTGGGGGTGGGTTGGTCCGGGTGCAGGCTTCCTATCCACGCTCCTTCGGGTTCAATTCCCGACACCTCCACACAATTGCTTTACCCTCTATTTCGTTACCAGTCCATTTTTCCGGTGGGGCTTCGTTCTCCAACGGCTTCTGGCGCGCTGTTTTGGCTGCTTTGTATCTTCGAAATCAAACGCCAACTGCCCTCTAGAAACAGGTCGCTTCACCAGGCCTTGCGTAAGTGAGGCGCTTGCCAACGATACCAGCCAACGCTTCACGAGCGCGGCCCCGGTCGTCAAAACCATTCGCAACGCGGGTGTTATAGCGGAACTCAAATTCAGCCAGATAGCGGTGCAGATGCTGTTCGCCGCAATGCTGGTAAACGCCCTTCATACCGCGCTTGAAAATCGAGAATGCGCCTTCCACGGTGTTGCTGTGAATGGTGCGATCTTCGCGGCTCACATAGTTGCCAGCACCGTGCAGGGTGGTGCCGTGCTGGGCGAACCGCTTGCCGATCTTGCGATACATGGTCGCTTCGTCGGTCATCAGGCGGGCTTCGCGGCTGACATTCGCCAGCACAATCGGGTGAACCTCTGCGGCGCTGAAACGGTCAAAGGTGAAACTACGCATAGTGCCGGTGTCACGATCAACCAGCGCCAGCACACCGAACTTATGGGCGCTACCGGTGCGGGCCTTGGGAACGTCACGCTTTTGGCCGAAGTAGGTTTCATCGACTTCTACCGCGCCACCATTGGAACCGAACGGCACAGCCAGATCGCCAGAGCGCATAGCCTCACGAATGCGGTGAGCCAGAAACCACGCGGTCTTATACTGGACCTCTAGGACGCGGTGAAGCTGGTGGGCGCTGATACCCTTCTTGCTCGATACGATCAGGTGAACGGCTTGCAGCATCTTGTGCAGCGGCATACGGGCGTGTTCGAACACAGTGCCAACCTTGACGGTGAACTGCTTGCGGCACTCGCCACACTTTTTCAGGCCGTGGCGGATCGCGCCTTCCGGGTTCTTGACCGACTTGGAACCACGAACGCCTGACAGATCATAGACACGGCCACCAACCACACCGCAGTGCGGGCAAGCCACTCCATTGGCCCAAACGACGCTCTCTAGGAACTCGTAAGCCTTGGCTTCATCGTGGAAGTGAGGGGATGAAAGAACCGACATGGTGATGCTCCGTTGATG
>JANMHL010000388.1:0-3142 GCA_031375125.1 Novosphingobium sp.
TCGACATGGCCGGGCGCCCAGGCCGGCATCAGCCGGATCATCACCCGTCCGCCGTTAGACAGATCGAGCACCAGAATATTCTCAGGCTCAAAGGCCGGATCGAGACTGACAACCGCACTCATCGGCGCGGGCGCTGGCGCCTCAGCGGCATTCTTCTGGGCCAGAACCGGGCTGGTGACCAGCGACAGGCCGAAGGCAAGGATAGCGAAAGTGCGGCGGTTCATAGGGTATGGATCTCGCATGGGGGCAAAGCGTGGTCGGCGGAATAGCGCCGCAAAGCTGTCATGGCAATGAACGGGTTGCGCTCTTCCCCAAGGCTCAGCGTTCGGGGATCCGGTTGACGACATCGGCGCGAACCGCCGGGCTGACGAATTTGGAAATATCGCCGCCATAGATCGCGATTTCCTTGACCAAGCGTGAGGCAATCGGCTGCAGCGCCACGTCGGCCATCAAGAATACGGTTTCGACTTCGTGGTTCAATTGGCGGTTCATGCCCGTGAGCTGATATTCGTATTCAAAGTCGGTTACGCCCCGGATGCCGCGGATCACGGTCTGTGCGCCCATCGCATCGGCAAAATCCATCAGCAACGAATTGAACCCGACCACCCGGATCTTGGCATTGCCGATCCCGGCCACTTCGCGTTCGACCATCGCGATCCGCTCATCGTCACTAAACATCGGTGTTTTGGCGATGTTGGTCGTCACCCCGATGATCAATTCATCAACCAGCTTCGCCCCGCGCGAAATGATATCCATATGGCCGAGCGTGATCGGATCGAAAGTGCCGGGGTAAACCCCGATGCGGCTTGCCATTCAGTGGTCCCTTTCCACGATATAGCGCGCCAAGGCACGCAGCAGATCAGCTTCTTGCCCGTAAGAGCCGAGGTGCGCAATTGCCTGTTCGGTAAGCATCTGGGCCTGTTCGCGAGCCCGGCCTTCGCCGACCAGCGCCACAAAAGTCTGCTTGCCGGCTGCCGCATCCTTGCGCAACGCTTTGCCGGCCTTGGCCGCATCACCCGAATGATCGAGCAGATCGTCGGCAATCTGGAAGGCCAGACCAATCGCGCGGGCATAGCCTTTCAGGTGGACCCGGCCTTCGGGCGCAACTTTGCCCATCACCGCGCCCATCTCGACCGCGGCAGAGAGCAGGGCGCCGGTTTTCAGCTGCTGCATCCGGGTGATTGCGGGCACATCGAGCGCGCGACCTTCGCCTTCAATATCGAGCATTTGTCCGCCGACCATCCCGCCCGCGCCCGAAGCCCCGGCCAGCACCTGCACCAGTTCGGCCCGGACGAACGGATCACCGCTGGTTGCAGGATCGGCCAGCACTTCAAAGGCAAAGGCCTGCAAGCCATCGCCTGCCAGCACCGCCACCGCCTCACCAAAGGCGGCGTGGGTGCTGGGCTTGCCGTGGCGCATGGCATCATCGTCCATGCACGGCAGGTCATCGTGAACCAGCGAATAGGCGTGAATCGCCTCGATCGCCGCCGCCGCGCGCAACGCGTGGCTGCGATCAGCCCCGTGCATCGCCGCTGTGGCGGTCAGCAACAGCGGCCGCAGCCGCTTGCCCCCGCCCATCGCGGCATAGCGCATCGCTTCGCCCAACCGGCCCTCAACTGGCAGCAAGGCATCGAACATCGCATCAATATCGCGGGCAATCGCGGCCAAGGCATTGCCCAGCAGCGGATCGGGCACCGCTTTCATAATCAACCGGCGTCGAACGGTATGGCGCCGGTCGCTGCGCCATCAGGGCCTGCCACGATCTTGTCGATCCGCATCTGCGCCGCATCGAGCCGGGCCTGACAATGCAGCCGCAGTTTCTCGCCGCGTTCATATAGGTCCATCGTCTTGTCGAGCGGCACTTCGCCGCTTTCCAGACTGCGGACGATCTCTTCCAGCGCGCGCAACGCCTCTTCAAAAGTCAGCGCGGTGATATCGGAATTGGTCTCGCTCATGGCTTCAACCATTGACCGCGCGCGCCGCAACGGTCAAGTTAGGATACATATGGCGCAGGGCGCCCTTGGGGAGAATTTCTAGATGATCGAGTTTCTGAAGCTGTGGTCCGTGGCAATTGCAGCGGCTGGCGGCGTCTTTCTGATTGTGGACATGATCTGGCTGCGCTTTGCCGTGCCGATGTTCTACCGCCCGGTGCTGGGCGATCTGCTCGCCCCCAAATTCCGGGCCGCGCCTGCGGTGATCTTTTACCTGATCTATTTCTCGGCCTTGGGGCTGTTTGCAGTGCTGCCGGGCTTTATGTCGAACGGCGCGCCCGGCTTGCCGCTGGCCGGTGTGCCGCTGTCTGTGGTATTTGGCGGGGCGATCGGACTGACTGCCTATGCAACCTATAACCTGACCAATCTGGCGACCTTGAAGGGCTATGTTTCACAACTCGCCCTGCTCGACATGGCCTGGGGCACGGTTTCCAGCGGTCTTGCTGCGGGCAGCGCCGCGTTGTTGCTAATCAAGTTCTGGGCCTGAGCCGATGTTCATCGGGCACTGGGCACCGGCGCTGGCAGTCGCGGCCCGGCCAAAGGCGCCCGCGCTCGGCCTGCTGTTTGTTGCTGCCCAGTTGGTTGACTGGGCGTTTTTCGGCCTGCTGCTGACCGGGGTAGAGCGGATGCGCGTCTCCCCCGGGATCAGCGCGATGAACCCGATGGACCTTTATCATATGCCCTACACCCACTCGCTGCTGGGCGCGCTGGTGTTTGGTGGCGGGGTGACAGTGGTGATCTGGACCCTGACCAAAGACAACACTGCCGCGCTGCTGACCGGCGCGGTGGTGGTGTCGCACTGGTTCCTCGATCTGCTGGTTCACGTGCCCGACCTGACGCTGGCGGGCAGTCCGCCCAAGCTGGGCTTTGGGCTGTGGAACTATCCGCTGCTGGAAATACCGCTGGAGCTGGGGATTACCTTCGGCGCGCTGTGGCTCTACGTCCGTGCCAAGCGCCCTGCCCCATTGCGGGTCGGCGTGCTGGCGGGGGTTCTTCTGCTGCTTCAGGCGATCAACTGGTTCGGCCCGGTTGAACCTGCAGTGACCACCGGGACCAGCCTGCTGGCCTTCTTCGCCTATGGCCTAGCGACATTGACGGCATGGTGGATGGGGAAAAGCGTACGAAGCTGAGCTATCCAACTAACTCACTTG
>JANMHL010000398.1:0-5393 GCA_031375125.1 Novosphingobium sp.
GATTGTGCAAGGTCAGCTGGGCGGCTGGGTTACCCGCAATCGTCAGCTGACCACTTGCGGGTAACCCAGCCGCCCAGCTGACCTTGCACAATCTGGCCGAGCATGAACGGCAGCAGCAGGATCACCACCACCTTGATCAGCCCATCACTATGCAAAGCAGCCCCGCCGCCCCCGCCCAGCAGCGAGAATAACGGCGCGGTAACGAACACGCCGAGCAGATTGAGCAAAGCCGCCGCCACGACCGAACTGGCGACATTGCCGCCCGCCAGCGCGCTATAGGCGGTTGCCGATTGCACGGTTGATGGCAGGCAGCCGAGGTACAGAAATCCCAACGCAATCAACGGCGGCATCCAGCCTTGTCCGGCTTGCCACAGGCCCCACCCGGCCAGCGCCATGCCACCAAAGCACCACAGCGTCAGCGGCCACAGCAGCCGGTGATTGCCAAGGCCTGCGACCACTTCGTGCCGGGGCAGCCGCAGTCCGTTGAGGAAGAACAGCAGGAACACTGCCGTATTCGACACAAACTGTGCCAGATCGCGCGCGCCGCCGGTCACCGGCAAGGCCAGCGCCAGCGCAATCGCCAGCACCAACAGCCACACCATCGGATCAATACGGGAAAGGGTGGCCATTATCGCTGCCTCGCTCCGTGGCTATCTAACTTCACAAACCTGACAGGGTTCAAGAAACGAAAAAAGCGCCCATTTCCTGCCTATTGGGCGACTATGACAGGCAGCGGCGCAGTAGGAAACCAGCGCGGTTAGCGCCCCGCCAGCCTGACCGCCGGTGCAGGCGTTGCCGAAAAGCGCGGCGCGGGGGCCGGCTGCACCATTCCAGCGTCCTCAACAAAAGTGCCGCGCGCAACGTTATGCGGATGCTGCGGCGCCTCTTTCAGGCTCAGCACCGGGGCAAAGCAGATGTCGGTGCCATCCATGATCGCGCACCATTCGTCGCGGGTCTTGGTCAGGATCAGCGCAGTCATCCGGTCTTTCAGATCGTCCCATTTGGCCGGGTTCATCTGCTGGGCGAAATCAGGATCGCCCGCCAGACCGGTCTTTTCCATCAGCAGCGCATAGAACTGCGGCTCGATCGAACCCAATGAGATCCACTTGCCGTCGCTGGTTTCATAGGTGTCATAAAAGTGCGTGCCGCTGTCGAGCAGGTTGACCCCGCGCTCGTCCTTCCACTGGCCATTGCCAAGGAAGGTATAGGTCATCGCCGAAAGAATCGCCGCGCCATCAACCATCGCGCAGTCGACCACTTGCCCCGGCCCGCCAGATCGCGCGTGCAGCACGGCCGCAACCACGCCAAAGGCCAGCATCATCCCGCCGCCGCCGAAATCGCCAACCGCATTGACTGGGAAGCTGGGCTTCTCACCCTTGCGGCCGTAGGAATGCAGCGCGCCCGACAGTGCGATGTAGTTGATGTCATGCCCGGCCAGCGGCGCCATCGGGCCAGCCTGGCCCCACCCGGTCATCCGCCCGATCACCAGCTTGGGATTGATCGCCAGCAACACATCGGGGCCGATCCCCATCCGCTCAATCACGCCCGGACGATAGCCTTCGATCAGGGCATCGGCGCCTTTCACGAGTTCCTTTAATTCAGCAATCGCGGCGGGGTCTTTGAGGTCGAGCTCGATCCGTTCGCGGCTGCGGTTCAGGATATCGCGGTTGCCGCCATCACCAAACCGGCCGCTGGTCCCCGGGCGCTCGACCCGGATCACCCGCGCGCCGTGATCAGCCAACATCATGCCGCAGAATGGGCCCGGCCCGATCCCGGCCAGTTCGAGTACGGTTACACCCTGAAGAACGCCAACCATGATTTCCCCTCGACAAATTTAATCGCGCGATGAAATTGCCTTTAAGGGCGATCCGCGCGACTTGTCGAGCGCTCTATCGCAGTTTGCGGCGGGCTTCGGCCAGCAGCGGGTTTCGCGGTGCGGTCTTGCTGACCTGCGCAACCAGTTGCCGGGCCAGATCGCGATCGCGGCCCAAGGCACCCAGCGCGAGCGCGCGGGTCAGGGCCGCAAACGAGCTGGCGGGGGCAATCTGCCAGGCCCGCTCAGCGGACTGGAGCGCGGCTTCGGCATCGCCGCTGCGCAACTGCGCCAGGCTGAGGTCGGCCAGCAATCCGGCATCGCGGTTGCCGCCGCGCAGCCGCAGATTTTCGAGTAGCTGCCGCGCGCGCGGCCAATCCTGATTGGCCAGTGCCTGATTGGCGGCGACCCGCGTCATCAACCGGCTCGCCGGGAAAAGTGTGAGGTAGTTTGCCACCAATGCCGAGGCCTGCCCGCCGCGTCCTGTTCGCTCCAGCGCAATTGCCCAGCGCAGCGCCAGCTGATCGTTGAAACGGACCTTGGCCGATGCGGCAAAGCGTTCCAGTGCAGGCTCGCCCTGCCCCATCAGCAAGGCCACATCACCATCCAGCCCCAGCGCGTCGGCAGAGCCGGGCCGCAGTTCGAGATACCGCGCGGCGATCCGGCCAGCCCCAGCCAAATCACCCGCGCCCAGTAGGCTGCGCACGTAACTGGCGGTCAGCCCGGGGCTGAGCTGATTGGCGGTCCAGCGCGGCGCCAGTATGCCGGGGCCGTCGCGTTCGAACCCGGGCATCAGGTCTGGTCCCGGGGCCCCGGCAGCGCGATCCAGCAGCGGCGCAGCAGCAGCCCGGTCCCCTTGATTTTCCAACGCGCGACTCAAAATGCTTAGCAGATAGGGCGCAGCATCGGCGCGGTTCGCCAAAGCCCCAAACCGGCCAAACAGCCTCTGGTAATCGCCAGCTTCATACAATGCCCGGGCCAACAGCGCCTGGACGCGCTGGTTACCGGGCTGCAGGTCGGCGAGCTTGGTCAGGTACTGCGCCGCTGCATTGGAATTACCTGATTCCAGTTCCAGCACGCCGTTCAGCAGCATCGCTGCTGGGACAGCGTCGAGCCGGTCGCCCGTGCGACCCAGCATCGCGCGGGCCAGAGCAACATTGCCGGACCGGGCCGCCAGCACGGCTTGCAGAAAGAACGCCTGCGGCTGGCGCGGATCGATGGTGAGCATCCGGCGGGTAATCACCAGCATGTCATGGCCCCGGCCCAATTCGCCCAGCGATGCCGCATAGCCGCCCAGCAGCAGCAGATCATTGGGCGAGGTAAGCAGGGCCCGTTCGAACAGCGGTAGCGCCGCCGCATCGCCTTCAGCATCACGAACAAGTTGCGCCTTGAACTCGAGCGCGCGGGGATGATCTGGCCCAGCTGCTAACGCCCGATTTGCGGCGCCCAGCGCCAGCAAATGCTCGCCGCCCTGATAGCGCAAGCGCCCGATCTCAACCCACATCTGCGGGTCATTCGGAGTCAGCGCCATCGCCCGGTCATAAGCCATGCCCGATGCCGCAAAATCGCCGTCGAGCCGCTCCAGCATTCCCAGCAGGCGCCAGCCCCGGCCCGCTTGCGCCGGGTCGAACTGCCCGGGGGCAAGCCATTCGCGGGCCTGACCGCGCTGGTCCTGCTGGATCAGCGCTTCGCCCATGTCGGCTGCCACCTCGGGCTTGCTGGCCCCGCTTGCCATAGCCCTTTGGAGATCGGCCTCGGCAGCGATGCCATCACCGCGCAGCAAAGCTGCACGCGCCTTTTCCAGATCGGCCTGCGCCGCCTCAGGCACTGCCAGCACAGGCGCGGCAAGCGCGGCCAATAGCAGTGACAAGGCGATCCGGCGCACCGGTTCAGACCTGCAGATCGTATTGCTTGAGCAAATCGTAAAGCGTCGGACGGCTGATCCCAAGCAGTTTGGCAGTGTTCGAGATATTGCCTTCGCTGCGGGCCAAAGCGTGGCGGATGACCTTGCGATCCGCCGTCTCGCGCGCGCATTTCAGGTTGAGCATCTGGGCATTGTCGGCATCGGGCGCGGCCAGATCGAGGTCGGCCGCACCGATCAGTTTGCCCTCGGTCATGATCACCGCGCGCTTTACCCGGTTTTCCAGTTCGCGGACATTGCCCGGCCACGGCCAGGTATCGATCGCTGTTAAAGCATCGGGAGCAAAGCCTTTGACCGCCGGGTTCATCTCCCGCGAGAACCGCGTCATGAACGCCTTGGCCAGCAAGCCCGCATCGCCGGGCCGTTCGGCCAGACTGGGAATTTTGACGACGATTTCGGCCAGTCGATAGAACAAGTCCTCACGGAACCGGCCTTCAGATATCATCATTTCAAGGTTCTGGTGGGTGGCGCAAACAATCCGGGTATCGACCGCGATCGATTTACGCGATCCGATCCGCTCAATCACCCGCTCTTGCAAAAAGCGCAGCAATTTGACCTGCAGCGGCAGCGGAATATCGCCGACTTCATCAAGGAACAGCGTGCCCCCGGCGGCCATTTCGATCTTGCCTTCGGTGGTTTTGACTGCCCCGGTAAAGGCGCCTTTTTCGTGGCCGAACAGTTCGCTTTCCAGCAGGTTTTCCGGGATCGCCGCGCAGTTGATCGCGACGAACGCGCCGTTGCGGCGGTCGCTCGCTTCGTGCAGCCCGCGCGCCAGCAGTTCCTTGCCGGTCCCGCTGGCCCCAAGCAGCATCACTGAGACATTGGTATTGGCGACCCGCTCGATCGTCCGGGCGACTTTGACCATTTCGGGGGCCGAAGTAATCAGCCGCCCCAGTACCCGGTTCTCATCGCCTGATTTGGACGCGAGCAGGCGGTTTTCGGCTTCGATCCGATGCAATTGCGCCGCCCGGCGGACGATCAGCCCCAGCGCCTCGATATCGACCGGTTTCTGATAGAAATCGTAGGCACCCTTGGCGATGGCCTGCAACACAGATTCGCGCGCGCCATGGCCCGATGCGACGATCACCTTGGTGTCAGGCTTCAGCGCCATGATTTCGTCGAGCACCGCAAAGCCTTCGCTGGTCCCATCGGGATCTGGCGGCAGGCCAAGATCGAGCGTGACCACCGGCGGTTCTTCACTGCGCAACAGTGCAATCGCCCCAGCCCGGTCCGAAGCCTGGAATACCTCAAAATCAGGATAGGCCCACTTTAGCTGCGCCTGCAGCCCGGCGTCGTCCTCGACGATCAGCAGTTTGGGTTTGGGATCTGACATCAGGCAACCTTCTGGCCGGTTGATCCGGCCTCACGAATGGTTTCATACAGGACGGCCGCTTGGGCCAATGGCAGGCGGACCACAAACCGGGTGCCCAGCCCCTCGCGGCTTTCAACCTCGATCTGACCACGCATCGCCTTGACCAGTTCGGCAGCCTCATAGGCGCCAATTCCGAACCCACCGGACTTGGTCGATTCAAACGGTTTGAACAGGCGAGTGCGGACAAATTCGGGGCTCATCCCGGTGCCGGAATCGACCACCTCAATCACGCCAGCCAGACTGTCGGTGCTGACCGATACGAACACTGGCGCTCCATTCGGGCTGGC
>JANMHL010000410.1:0-6268 GCA_031375125.1 Novosphingobium sp.
GTCCTTTACGATGAACCACAAACATGGGAACTTTGGTGCCGTCCTTTGAGGTGTAGAAGCGTTGCTCAATCGCATAGTCCGCCGGGTTGAACGCCAGTTTGGGCTGGGCGAACACGGTGCTGACGCCAGTGTTGCTGTCAAACCGGTAAATCGCGCCGGGCTGGTTAAAGCTGGAGAACGAATAGAACGTCTCCGGATCACCCGGCCGCCCTGAGAACCCAGCGGCTGTGCCGATTGCATTAAGCGTAATCTGCCGCACCGGCTTGCCATCAAGCGAAACCATTTCGGCGGTCGAGGCGGCATCCTTGAGGTAGCTAAGGATCAACCGGTTGCCGACAATTCGCGCCCGTTCAAGCGTTTCGGCGCGTTCGGGGATGATATCACGAAATGTCCACGGCGGGTCGTTCTCGGTCCCGCAGGGTTCGCCATCGATGGGTCCGCAACCCAGCGAAGGCGTGTGTCCATTCTTGCGCCCTGGAGGAATGAACCGATCAAGATCGGCCCGCACGATTTTGAGTTTCGGCGCGCCTTTGTTGGTCATGAAGTAGAGCGTATCGCCCATCCCTTCGATCAGCCGCCAATCGTGATCGAGCCCTTTCACCAGCGGGATCGCCTTCCAGCTGCGCCGCATCAGCGGGGTGACAGGCCCACCCTTCTTCAGATCGGCCGCGCTGACCGTTACGGGCCCGGTCCACATCGAGCGGGCTTGCCCGGCCAGCGGGATCACGTGCAGCTCGTACTTGCTATCGGTGCCCTTGGCGGTAGTAATCACCACCCAGCGGCCATCGTGGGTTACCTCGGCGCTGTGCCCCAGTTCAGGGTGATCGGGCGTCGCATAGACCAATTGATCAGCCGATTGCGCGGTGCCAATCGCGTGGAAGTACACCGCCTGATTGGTATTGGGCTGCTGGAACGCCTGCCCTTCTTTCGGTTCGGGAAAACGCGAATAGAGGAACCCGGTGTTACCAACCCAAGCAATGCCAGTGAATTTGGCCCACTTGATCTCATCCTTCAGGACCGTGCCCTTGGTCACGTCCATTAGCTTGATCACACGCCAGTCAGACCCGCCATCCTGGATTGCATAGGCCAGCAGCTTGCCATTATCCGACGGCACCCAATCGGCCAGAGCAGTCGCGCCGTCCTTGGCCCAGGCATTGGGATCAATCAGCAGCCGCGGCGCGCCGTTCAGTCCCTTGCGGACGAACAGCTGCGACTGGTTCTGCAAACCGGAATTGCGCATATAGAAATAGTTCGCCCCGGCCTTTTGCGGCAGGCCGAACCGTTCGTAATCGGTCAACGCCCGGATCCGCTGCGCAAACCAGCCGCGCTGCGGCAAGGCGCCGAGATAGCTTTGCGTGACCGCGTTCTGCTGGCCGACCCACTGCGCCACTGCCGGATCAGTACGGACATCGTTTTCAAGCCAGCGGTAGGGGTCGGCCACCGCCTCACCGAACTGGGTTTCGGTGACCGTGCCCTTGGCGGTTTGCGGATAGGTCAACTTCATGTCCTGGGCCACGACGGCAGCGGCAGAGGCAGCGAGCAAGGCACCGAACACGGTGCGGGCGCGGAATGACACAGAACTTTCCCCCAAACTAGACAAGTGGCCCAAACACAAAAGGCGGGGTCAAGCCTAACGCCTGACCCCGCCATTGCAATTCGTCGTTCGACGAACGTCAGTGCTTATTCGCCGTCTTCGTCGTTGAAGACTGGACCCGAATCCTGCCCGCGGGCCGAAACATCGCGATCAACCAGTTCGATAATTGCCATCGGCGAGGCATCGCCAGCGCGGATCCCGGCCTTGATCACGCGGGTATAGCCGCCAGCGCGGTCAGAGTAACGCTCGGCCAGTGTGCCGAACAGCTTGACCAGCTGGGCATCATCCAGGAGCCGGGCATGGGCCAGACGGCGGTTGGAAAGCCCGCCGTGCTTGGCCAGCGTAATCAGTTTTTCAACATAGGGACGCAGTTCGCGGGCCTTGGGCAGCGTGGTCTTGATCTGCTCGTGCTTGATCAGCGCGGCGGCCATGTTGCGGAACAGCGCCTTGCGGTGGCTCGAGGTGCGGTTGAGCTTACGCCCACCATGTCTGTGAATCATGTTACGTCCTTCGTTCGTATGGGGCCCGTGTCAGGTAGCCCGATCCTGGCAGCGCTTGCGGTGGCTGCCGGTACCGTAGTGAAGCGGGGACACCCGTGAGGATGCCCCCGAATTCGTTAACCCAGAAGCTCTTGTTCCAGCTTCTTGGCCATTTCTTCGATGTTTTCAGGCGGCCAACCGGGGATGTCCATGCCGAGGCGCAAGCCCATCGAGCTCAGGACTTCCTTGATCTCGTTCAGGCTCTTGCGGCCGAAGTTCGGCGTGCGGAGCATCTCTGCCTCGGTCTTTTGAACCAGATCGCCGATGTAGATGATGTTGTCGTTCTTGAGGCAGTTGGCCGAACGCACCGACAGTTCCAGCTCGTCAACCTTCTTGAGCAGGTAACGGTTGAGCTGGTTGGTGTCGCCTTCTTCAGCCGGAGCCGCAGCAACGCCGATCATCGGCGAGGAGCCCATCGGCACCGCGTCTTCGAAGTGGACGAACAGCGCCAGCTGATCCTGCAGGATCCGCGCGGCATAGGCCACGGCATCTTCCGGGGTGACAGTGCCATCGGTTTCAACGGTCAGGCTCAGCTTGTCGTAATCGAGTTCCTGCCCGATGCGGGCATTGTCGACCTTGTACGAGACCTGACGGACCGGCGAATAGAGCGAATCAACCGGGATCAGGCCGATCGGTGCGTCAATTGGACGGTTGCCTACAGCCGGAACATAGCCCTTGCCGCTGTCAGCGGTCAGTTCCATGTTGAAGGTCGCACCTTCGTCGAGGTGGCAGATCACCAGATCCTTGTTCATGACCTCGATGTCGCCCGAAACGGCGATGTCGCCCGCCTTGACTTCAGCTGGACCGGTAGCCGACAGCTGCAAGCGCTTGGGCCCTTCACCCTGCATCCGCAGCGCGATCTGCTTCACGTTGAGCACGATGTCGGTCACGTCTTCACGCACCCCGGCCAACGAGCTGAATTCGTGCAGCACGTTCTCGATCTTGATCGAGGTAATCGATGCACCCTGCAGCGACGAGAGCAGCACGCGGCGCAGCGCGTTGCCCAGCGTCAGACCGAAACCGCGTTCCAGCGGTTCGGCTACGAAGGTCGCGCGGCGCTTGGCATCGGCGCCCGACTTCACTTCGAGGCTGTTGGGCTTCTTCAGTTCCTGCCAGTTCTTGATATTGACAGACATGGACGTCCCCTTGGGGTTATATTCTGGCGGATACGGTCGCCGCCTTCAGAAAGAAGGGCCACAACCGATCCGAAACTGCGACCAGACCGAACGTCTGGCCGCGAACGGGTAATCAGACCCGGCGACGCTTTGACGGCCGCACACCGTTGTGCGGGATCGGCGTTACGTCGCGGATCGAAGTGATCGTGAAGCCGACTGCCTGAAGTGCACGCAGCGCGCTTTCACGGCCCGAACCTGGGCCTTTCACTTCGACTTCAAGGGTACGCACGCCGTGTTCGGCGGCTTTCTTGCCGGCGTCGTCCGCAGCCACCTGAGCGGCATAAGGGGTCGACTTGCGGCTGCCCTTGAAACCCATCGTCCCGGCGCTCGACCACGAAATGGCGTTGCCCTGAGCGTCGGTGATGGTGATCATGGTATTGTTGAAGCTGGCATTCACATGAGCGATGCCGCTGGAAATGTTCTTCCGCTCCCGCTTTTTGATGCGTTGGGGTTCGCGTGCCATTGTCTAAATCCTGTCGTGTATCGGGAAGGGAAAGCTGTCTGCCGCCGATGAACGGCTATTAGGCGACGCTTACTTCTTCTTGCCGGCGATTGCCTTGGCCTTACCCTTGCGGGTGCGGGCGTTGGTGTGGGTACGCTGGCCGCGAACGGGCAAGCCCTTGCGATGGCGCAGGCCGCGATAGCAGGCCAGATCCATCAAGCGCTTGATGTTCATCGACGTCTCGCGGCGAAGATCGCCTTCGACTGTATGATCCCCATCGATTGCTTCACGAATGTGCAGAACTTCCTGATCGGAAAGGTCTGACACCCGGCGGGCGTGATCGATGCCGATTTTGTCAGCGATCTGGCGGGCCTTGAACGAGCCGATACCGTGAATGTAGGTGAGCGCGATGATAACGCGCTTATTTGTGGGGATGTTTACCCCGGCAATACGAGCCACTTAATTCTCCATGCTCCACAGGATGCAGCCACAAGGCAACGTCCCATCTCAACGCTTCACTCCGGCTAAACCGCAAAAAGTCCGGTTGGCGCGCACAATCGCTATCGCCTTCCAGACTAACCCCGTTTTTGTCGAGTGAAGCGCGCGCTTAGGGCGATTCGCTTGGCGTGTCAACGCCCGCCCCACCGCATCGCCTGACCGCAAAAACCCCGCCCTTAACTCGCTATAGTTTCGACGGTATCACCGGCGTTTGGCGAGAGGAATGCCGCCAACCGGCCAAGCTGTTCGCCCAGCACCTTGTCAACCAGCGGGGCGATCGCTTCAGGCTCCAGCCGCATATAGCCGCCCACCACATAGACCCATTCGATCCGGGTGCCCGCGTCGGTTGGTTTGAGCGTGATCGTCAGGGTGCCGTGCGCAGCTTCACCCTGCAATGGCCCCAACCCGCCGACCATCCGCAGCACTCCGGCCTGCGGATCGGCATAGACTACGTGCATATGTTCCGCACTGCCCATCCGCTGGCCTTCGGGAGCACCAGCGGGCTTGGGCAGTTTTTCGCAAAAGCAGCCGGTGGCCTGAGCATCGAGATAGAGATTGGCGGCGTTGCCAGAATAGGTGTGCTCGGCGGACCACCACTTGTTCGGATTGATCAGCGCCTGCCAAACTTCGGTCTTGCTGGCAGGGATTTCGGCAGCCAGCTTGATGACAAAGCCAGCTTCGCTCTGCGCGGAGACTTCGGCCTGGGCCAGCGGCACGGGCCCGGCGACGAGCGTGAGCAGCGCCAGGGCGGCAAGTTTGGTTCTGGACATCATCGGTGGCTCCCCATCATCGAAGTGCGGAAGTAGACCCGACTTGCTGACTTAGGCAGCCATAATCCGTTCAATCGCCGCTGTCACATGGTCGATTTCGGCCATGCCATTGACGCGGCTGACGATTCCGCGAGCGTCATAGATCGGCAGGATCGGCGCGGTCTTGGCCCGATACTCGCCCATCCTGGTCCGGACGGTGGCTTCGTTGTCATCCGGGCGACGCTTGAATTCGGTCGACCCGCACTTGTCGCAGACCCCGACCTGTTTGGGCTGTTCAAACGTGTCATGATAACCCTTGCCGCAATTGGCGCAGGTGAACCGGCCGCAAATGCGCGCCACCAGCGCGTCTTCATCGACTTCGAGTTCAATCACGTGATCCAGAGTGCGTCCGCGTTCGGACAGCAGTTGATCGAGCGAACTGGCCTGTGCCGCTGTGCGCGGATAGCCATCGAAAATAGCGCCAATCGAAGGCCCCATGGCATCAAGCTCTTCACCGATCAGCGCCGAGACGATCTCGTCCGAGACCAGTTCCCCGCGCTCCATCACAGCTTTCGCCTGCAAGCCTACCGGCGTCGCTGCCTTGACCGCCGCGCGCAGCATATCGCCGGTGGAAAGCTGACGCATCCCAAACTTATCGACGAGGCGTTGGGCCTGCGTGCCCTTGCCAGCACCGGGTGGGCCAAGAAGAATGATATTCACGAGCAATTCCCCCGGATTGTCCGTTACCGCATGCGGCCTTTGAGTTTAGCCTTCTTGATCAGATCGCCGTACTGGTGCGCCAGCATGTGCGACTGGATCTGCGTAATCGTATCGACCGTTACGTTGACGACAATCAGCAAGCTGGTCCCGCCAAGGAACACCGAACCAACCCCGGTTTGCGCAATAATGTATTCCGGCACGACGCAGACAAAAGTCAGGTACAGTGCGCCCACTACGGTAATCCGGGTCAACACATAGTCGAGGTAGGTCGCCGTGCTCTTACCCGGGCGAATGCCAGGAATGAACCCGCCATTCCGCTTCAGATTGTCAGACGTTTCCTCAGGGTTGAACACCACTGCGGTATAGAAGAACGCGAAGAACATGATGCCCAGCGCATAGAGTATCATATAGACCGGTTTACCGTGGCCGAGATATTGGTTGATCGACACGATGAACGAACCCCAGGGCGAATCCTGCGAGATCGAATTCCCGGCGAACTGCGTGATCGTCAGCGGCAGCAACAGCAGCGAACTGGCGAAGATCGGCGGGAT
>JANMHL010000435.1:0-10648 GCA_031375125.1 Novosphingobium sp.
CTTGGTCGGATCCTTGAGCTGGACCCGGCGGAGGATTTCGGGCGCGAAGTTAGGCAAGCCCACGAACCGCACCTTGTTGTTCTCGCTCAGCGTATCCCCCACCCGCAGCGTGCCGTGGTTGGGGATGCCGATGATATCGCCCGGTTCGGCGCTGTCGGCAATCTCGCGGTCCTGCGCAAAGAACAGGATCGGCGAATGAATCGCAACCGGCTTGCCGCTGCCAGAAGGCGTGAGCTTCATGCCGCGTTTGAATGTGCCCGAAACCAGCCGCATGAACGCGATCCTGTCGCGGTGCTGCGGGTCCATATTGGCCTGAACCTTGAAAATGAACCCGGTGACTTCCTTGTTCTCGGGCATGATCGTGCCCTGATCACTCGGCTGCGGGCGCGGCGGCGGGGCGTATTTGGCAATCGCGTCGATCAGTTCGGCGACGCCAAAGTTCTTCAGCGCCGATCCGAAATAGACCGGGGTCAGATCGCCGTTCTGATAGGCCTCAAGGTCAAACGCCGGATAGCCGCCCCGGGCCAGTTCAATCTCATCGGCAATGGCGGCGGGCACATTGTCCGCCGTCACAGGTTCGCGCTTGCCCAGAAATTCGCGGCTATCGCCTTCGGGGCGGGCGATCAGACCGGTCGCGAAATCGAGCACGCCTTTGAATTCCCCGCCCAGCCCAATCGGCCAAGCCATCGGGCAAACATCAAGCGCCAGCGCATCGGCCACTTCATCGAGCGTGGCGAAGACCGAACGGCCCTCGCGGTCGACCTTGTTGACGAAAGTGATGATCGGGACGTTGCGCAGGCGGCAGACTTCAAACAGCTTGCGGGTCTGCGGCTCGATCCCTTTGGCAGCGTCGATCACCATGATCGCGGAATCGACCGCGGTCAGTGTGCGGTAGGTGTCTTCTGAAAAGTCCTCGTGCCCCGGCGTATCGAGCAAGTTGAAGGTGATCCCGTCACGCTCAAAGGTCATCACGCTGGAGGTGACCGAGATCCCGCGCTGCTGCTCGATCTTCATCCAGTCCGACCGCGCCCGCCGCGCCTGCCCCCGCGCCTTGACCTCCCCCGCCAAGTGAATCGCCCCGCCCTGCAACAGCAGCTTCTCAGTCAGCGTGGTCTTCCCGGCATCCGGGTGCGAAATGATAGCGAAGGTGCGGCGGTTGGACATGGTGGAGCGCGCTTAGCGGGGGGAGCGCGCCAAGTCACCAGAATTGGTCAGTTAAGGTTTCGGCGACTGCGATACCAATTGATGAGCACCCTTGCGCCGAGGCCAACAGCAACTGGGATCAAAATAGCGGGGACCATCAACTCCCAGATTATCCCATGACCGCAAGGTTCCTGATCTAGACAATCGCCCAGGACGCCTGCCATAAATGCGACACCGATCAAGGGAACGCCCAAAACCGCCGCTAGGGCACATCCCCATTTGCCGCCGGCTGTCGCGCCGCTTCGATATCCGCTGGGTTCCATAGCCACGATCAGTATCAGGCACGCCGCATTGTTTCGAGCAGAGAGTCTAAGCTATTACCCCAACCCATCCTTCAACAACGCATTGGCCGCTTTCGCCACCTCGCCCAGATCGGCGCTGCCGTCCATCACCCCGAAGCGCAGGCCGAGGAACACGTTCATGCCCATGATCGCCCAGGCGTGGACTTCGCTGGGTTCTACCCTCAGTTCGCCTTTCGCCCGCGCGGCTTGGAGCCGTTCCAGAATGCGCGCCGCCGTGTTGAGATAGTGCGCCTGCCAAGCTTCGGGGGCGACGAATTCGGCCTCGTCGATGATCCGGTAGATTTCCTTGTGGCTGCGCGCAAAGTCGAGGAACGCCTCGAGTGCGATGCCTTCCGCGCCGATCGCGCCGCCGCCATGCCGGGCGAGCACCGGGGCAACGTGATCGCGGACGCGCCCGCTCATGTCGGTGACCAGCGCCTTGAACAGCGCCTCTTTGCTTTCAAAGTATGTGTAGAAACTGCCCAGCGCCACGCCAGCGCGGATCGTGATCGAAACGATCGAGCTTTCGTGAAAGCCCTTCTCACCAAATTCGGAAGCGGCGGCATCAAGGATCGCGCGTTGGGTGCGCCGACCACGCTCGGTGCGCGGCTCGCGCAGCCCCTCAGCGCTGGTGCCAGCGTCCACTTTCTTCCCCCCTTTGCCAGCTGCCACTGTTGCAGCCCGCTGTGACTTATCGGCCACGTTTTTGCACCATTCACTCCCCAAAGCGTCGATGCAAGCATAACAAAGTTGAAAGTTGGTTCAACTATTATATAGGAGGCGCACAAGCCTGCTGCCAAAGCGCGCAGGCGGTAAGTTCACTGGGAGGGAATGACCCATGCGTAAGACCGATCTGTTGTGCCGCGCTTCGTTGATTGCCAGCGCATTCGTAGGCCTCACCGCCGCTCCGGCGCTGGCACAGGATGCCGCGACTGAGGCCGATTCGGGCGAGATCATCGTCACGGCCCGCCGCCGCGAAGAAAACCTGATCGACGTGCCAATCGCGATTACCGCGATTTCGGGCGATCAGCTGGCCGAGCGGGGTGCGATGGATATCACCGCGGTTGCCGAAACGGTGCCCAACGTCACGCTTGAATCGAGCCGCGCGACCAATTCCACCCTGTCCGCCTTCATCCGCGGCGTTGGCCAGCAGGATCCGGTTTCGGGCTTTGAACAGGGCGTCGGGATTTATCTCGATGATGTTTACCTCAACCGCCCGCAGGCAGCCGTGCTCGATATCTATGATGTCCAGCGGATCGAAGTGCTGCGCGGACCGCAGGGCACGCTCTATGGCCGCAACACCGTGGGCGGCGCGATCAAGTATGTGACCAAGCGGCTGGACGACAAACCGCACCTTTCCGCCCGCGCGACTTATGGCAGCTACAACCAGATGGACGGCGTGCTGAGCGTCAGCACCCCGATCACCAGCGATGGCGTGCTGCGGGCTGGCGGCGCGGTTGCCCGGCTGACCCGCGATGGCTTCGGCACCAACTTGACCACCGGCCTTGAAAACTATGACAAGGACGTGCTGGCGGCGCGCGGCACGTTGGAAGTGCACGGCACCAATTTCTTCGCGCGGCTTTCGGGTGATTACACGCTCGACAAGTCCAACCCGCGCGGCGGCCACCGGCTGATCCCCAGCCTGCGCACTGCCGCACCGGTGCTGGCCAATGTCTATGACACCCGTGGCGGACTTAACGATCCCAAGCAGCGGGTCGAGGCCTATGGCGTTTCGCTGTTCATGGAAGCCCAGCCCACCGACTGGCTGATGTTCCGGTCGATCACGTCCTATCGCAAGGACGATTCGGCCACGCCGATCGATTTCGATGCGCTGCCCGCAGTCGACGTCGATGTGCCCGGGTTCTATTTCAACAAGCAGTTCAGCCAGGAAGTGCAAGTGCTGGTCGATGCCGGGCCATTTCAGGGAATGGCCGGGTTCTATTACCTTGATGCCACCGCGCTGACCCAATTTGACGTCCGGCTGTTCACCAACGTGTTCGGCTTCCCCGGCCTGACCGCCTTTACCAATGCCGATATCGGCACCGAAACGATGGCCGGTTTTGCCGATTTCACTTACGATTTCTCAGACCAGCTCTCGCTCTCGGTCGGCGGGCGTTATACCTGGGACAAGCGCAGCGCCTATATCCTGCGGCAGAACTACCTGAACGGCGGATCACCGGTATTCGGCGGCCTTGGCACCCCGTTTGGCGCGCCGGGGACCAATTTCCGGGGCAGCGAAACCTTCACCAAGTTCACCCCGAAAGCGACGCTCAGCTTCAAGCCCAACCCCGATTCCACGCTTTATGCGTCGTACTCGCAGGGGTTCAAGGGCGGCGGGTTCGATCCGCGCGGGGTTGGCAACAATGCTCCCGCCGCCATCCCGGGCAGCCCGACCAATGCTGAAATCGCCGCCTTCCTCAGCTTCCGTCCCGAAACGGTCAACAGCTACGAAGTCGGTTACAAGGCCAACCTGCTGGATCGCCGCGTCTATGTCGCGGTCGCCGGGTTCTACATGGACTACAAGGATGTCCAGATCCCCGGCTCGGTCGCCTGTGTCTCGGGCGGGGTCCCGACTTTCTGCGGCGTGGTTTCCAACGCTGGCAAGGCGCGGATGAAGGGTTTTGAATTTGAAACCCGGGCCAAGCTGATCGACGGCGAATCCGGCACGCTGACTTTCAACGGCTCGCTTGGCTACATTGACGCCAAGTACAAGACCTACATCACCAACATCGGCGGCGTGCCGACCGATGTGGCGGCGTTCCGCAAGGTCCAGAACACCCCGGCGTGGAGCGGCAGTGCCAGCCTCGACTATGCTTTGAATGTCGGCGCGGGCCGGATCAACCTAACGGGCGGAATGTCGTTCAAGAGCACCACCTATCAGTTCGAAGTCCCGGTCCCGCAGTTTGATCAGGGGGCCTATCAACTGGTCGACGCTAGCCTCGTTTATCATGCGCCGGGCAATACCTGGACGCTGGGGATCTATGGCAAGAACCTGACCGATGAGCGGATCAAGACCTCGGGCTATAACTTCATGACTGCCAACGCGACCACCGGCGTGATCAATACGCCGTATGCCGCCGCTCTTGGCCGCGAAGGCGTGCTGACCGCGTTCTACGGCAACCCGCGTCAAGTCTTTGTTACGGCAACGCTGAACTTCTGATCCCAACACCCCGGGATAGCGCCCTCGCACCTTCCAAGGTGCGGGGGCGTTTCTATTTGGGGCGCTTCAGCACGACATAGACCGCCCCGGCCCCGCCGTGCCGGGGATGCGCGCCGCGCACCGCCGCGATCCGGCTGGCATGGCTGCCATGGGCCAGCCAATCGAGCAGCTTGGCCCGGATCGCCCCGCGCCGTCCGCCACGATCCGCCGCCTCAACCGGGCGCGGTTTGCCGGTGATCACCAGTACCAACCGGGCGCCCATGGTAACCGCCTGCATCAGCCCATGCTCCAGCCGGGCGTGGGCCGCGTCCAGACTGTGGCCATGCAGATCGAGCGTGAAATCGGGGCTGATTTCGGCCTTGGCCAGCTTGCGCTCCCACGATCCATCGAGCCCGTGGCGATCGAGCGGGCGGGGCTTGCGCTCCTCCGCAGTAAGGCGAGGAAGGCTTGCCGCAACCTGCGGAGGCAGCGCCCGCGGGATCTTATGGAATTTCGGAGGGGTAGACTGCGGCGGCAAGGCATTTCCAGCTTCGTTTGCTGCAGGCTGAACCCGCTTCACCAACGGCCGTACCGTCCGCGCCACCCGGCTCCACAGCTCCGCCTCCTCGCGCGACAGGCCGCGGGGTGGGCGCATTACTGGTTTTGCTGAATGCGGGCGAGCGTGCCCTTGGGCAGCAGCAGCAGCGCCCCGCCCCGCCCGCTCATCCCGCCAGCGGTGGTGCGCGCTTCGGTCCCGGCACCCCAGAAGGTGTCGAACCGGTTGGCGCCCTTGATCGCCCCGCCGGTATCCTGCGCGATCCACAGCCCGCTGGCCTCAGCCCGGTCCATCGAGAGCCAGACCGGCGCGCCAAGCGGCACGAACGCCGGATCGGTTGCGACACTGTCGCGCGCCTTAACTGGTACGCCGAGCGAACCGATCGGGCCCGCAGCTCCAATCTCGCGGAAGAACACATAGCTTTTGTTTTCGCGCATCAGCGCTTTGCCAGCCTCGGGCTGGTCGGCGATGTATTTCATGATCCCTTGCATCGAACCGGAATATTGGCCCGGCGCGGTGCCGAGCAGGCCGCGCTGCCGCATCACACCGCCGATCCCGGTATAAGGATGGCCGTTCTGCCCGGCATAACCGATCCGCAGCACGGTGCCATCGGGAGCGATCAGGCGCCCGGAACCCTGGACCTGCAGGAAAAACAGCTCGACCGGATCGGCCACCCAGCCAATCTCCAGCCCGCGCCCCATCAGCGCGCCATCGTCAATCTCACCCCGATCAAAATAGGGTGCGAACTTGCCATCAGTGTCATAGCGGCCGAGCGGCATGGTGCCATAGGCATTGGCCGGAGCATCGCCATCCTTGGCCCGGATCAGATCCGACGGCAGGCCATAGACCGGCACATCGAAACCGGGCTGGCGAATGCGAACTCCGGCGATTTCGGGCTCGTAGTAACCGGTCGCAAAGGCCTTGCCGTCGGACACTTTGACCGTCTCGAACCAGGCCGCAAAGAACCGCGACGCTTCTCCATCGGGCCATTTGGCGGCAGCGTCGCAGGCCGGTTTCCAATCGGCACCGGTAGTCAGGCCAGAATTGTCGGTCCGGGTTGTCAGCCGCGGGCAGCTGCTGCGGAATGCGGCCAAAGCGCCGCGCGCATCGGCGCTGCCCATGTTCAGGCTCGATACGTCTGGCCCGGCGGCCAGACCGGCGGTGAGCGCAGTTGCGGCCACAGGCAGGGTCGCCGGGGGCGGGGGAATCTGTGTGGACGGGATCAGCCGGACGCAACTGGCCAAGGCCAGCGCCAATCCGGCCAGCGCCCCTATCCGCCGTGCGCCGCCCCGCATTGCGCGATCAGCCTTCGTCGGTTTCGTCAACCAGCCAGTCCGGCGAGGTGGACTGGACGCTGCGCGAGAATGTCCACAAATCGCAGGTTTCGGTCGCATCGTTAAGCGATCCGGCGATCACGGTGCCCGCTGCGTTGCGAGTCACGGCGGCGATATCGGCGGTGAAGCGGATCGCGATCCGGGCCAGCGGTGCCTGATAATTTGCGGCAACGATTACGGCATCCTCGATCCGGACCAGCTTGTAATCGAACGTGTTGCCAGCCGCTTCGCGTGCGTCGATTTCGGCAGTGAAGGATTCGAGCACATCGCCATCGCACAGTTGAGCCAAAGCCTCACGGTCACCGCGCCAAAAGGCTTCGAGCACCATCTTGTAAGCGCCCTTGGCGCCTTCGACAAAGGCCAGCATATCGAAATGGCGGTCAGCCGCCGCAATCTCGCGGATGCCGCGTTCGATCGCCGGGGTGACGCCCGGGACCATGATCTTTGGCGCAGCGCCAGCGCTGCCTGCTTCGGGCAAAGCCGCGCGCGGGGCATCAAGCCGGGGCTCTTTTGGCTCAAACCGGGGCGGCAACGGTTGTTCCTCATGCTCGGCCCGGCGGCCCAGCACGGAATAGAGCCGCAGGCCCAGAAAGGCCGCAACCATGGCGATGATGACGATTTCTACAGTCTTGTCCAAGGTACCAGTCCCTGCCGCACAAGCGGCGTTTCGCCCAACTCCTAGCTGGAAATAGGTAGTAATGACAAATGAACAACGCGTGGACGGCGCAATTCGTGCAATTTTTGCGAGCAATCGGTGCCGCCGCGCCACATCCCCCGCAAATGGCGCGATGTTTCCCTATAACCGTTGCCGCCACGCCGCCGCAGTGCTAGGCGCGCGGCCAATTCTTCATCTTATTTGACGGAAAGCCAGAACGCCCATGTCCGACGAAGGCAACATCATCACCGACCTCAATCTTGATGGCTCCAATGACGGCCCCCATGATGGCCCAATGCCCAATGGCGCCGATACGCTGCCGACTGCCGGGATCATCTCGCAGTACATCAAGGATCTTTCGGTCGAAAACCCGAATGCGCCCGACGCGTTCAACTGGACCGATGCCCCGCAGATCGACGTGCAGTTCAACATCGCCGCGCGCGAGATCAACGACGAAGTGAGCGAGATTGAGCTGAAAATCTCGATCAATTCCAAGCACGAGGCTGGCACCGCGTTCATCGTCGAGCTGTCCTATGGCGGGCTGATCGGGATGCGCAACATGGAAGAGCAGCACAAGCACGCCTTCACTTATGCCGAAGCCCCGCGCCTGCTGTTCCCGTTCGCCCGCCGGGTAATCTCGGATGCGGTCCGCGATACCGGCTTTCCGCCACTGCTCCTCGAACCCGTCGATTTCAACGGGATCTACGTGCAGCAACTGGCCGCGAGCCAGGGTGCTGCTGGCGAAGACGCGCCGCTCGGCGAAGCCTGAACCTTGCCTAACGGGCCCCGCCGATGAGCCTCGTCAAGAATGTCGGGACGATCGGCGGGCTGACTGCGATCAGCCGCGTATTCGGGTTCGCCCGCGATATGCTGCTGGCGCGGGTGCTGGGCGCGGGGCTGGTCGCGGATGCGTTCCAGCTCGCCTTCACGCTCCCCAACACGTTCCGGCGGCTGTTTGCCGAAGGCGCCTTCAGCGTCGCTTTCGTGCCAATGTACAGCCGCGCGCTGCATGGCGCCGATGACCCTGCCGCAGGCGAGGCAGCGGCCAACAAGTTCGCCAATGATGTCCTGTCGGTGTTCGTCTGGATCCTGCTGATTTTCAGCGCGCTGGCGATGATCTTCATGCCCGCAATCGTCTGGGCACTGGCCAGCGAGTACACCAAGGTCTCCGGCAAATTTGAACTGACGGTGTTCCTCAGCCGGGTAACCTTCCCCTATCTGGGGTTCATCAGCCTGATGGCGATGCTGGCGGGTGTGCTCAATGCCCGGTCAAAGTTTGGCCCGGCGGCGTTTGCCCCGGTGCTGCTCAACATCTTCCTGATCACCGCGATCCTGACCGGCAATCATCTGCGCGGGACCAGCGGGAACGATACGGTGATCGGGCTTTCCTTGGCGATTGCGGTGGCGCTGTCCGGGATCGGCCAGTTCGCTTACCTGTGGTGGGAAACCCGCAAGGCCGGGGTCCGGCTGAAGCTGAGCCTGCCAAAGTTTACGCCCGAAGTGAAAAAACTCGGCGCGCTGATCCTGCCGGCCACGTTCGGCGCCGGGATTTACCAGATCAGCCAGTTCGTCGACACGTTCTTTGCCACCAGCCTGCCGCAGGGTTCGCTATCGCTGCTGAAATATGCCGACCGGCTCAACCAGATGCCGCTGGGGATTGTCGGGATTGCGCTGGGCACCGCGATCCTGCCGATGCTGTCGCGGCATATCCACACCGGTGAAGCGGCAGAGGCCCAGCGGCTGCAGGCCAGCGCGTTTGAAATCGGCACGCTGCTGACCCTGCCCGCCGCGACCGCGCTGGCGATCTGCGCCCCGGCGTTTTGCACCGCGTTCTTCGTCGGCGGCAAGTTCACCCCGGCCGATGGCGCGATGATGGCCAGCATCGTGATGGCGCTGGTCGCAGGACTGCCAGCCTATGTGATCGTCAAGATCCTCAACCCCGGTTTTTTCGCGCGTGAGGATACCCGCACGCCGGTGATCACAGCGCTGATCTCGCTCACTTTCAACATCTTCCTAAACGTCATGGTGGTGCGCGAATGGGGCATTGTTGGCCTGGCCAGCGCGACCGCCGCATCGGCCACGCTCAATTGCCTGCTGCTTTATGCGGTGCTGCACCGCCGGGGCTGGTTCCGGTTTACCTGGCGGCTTGCCGGACGGGTGGCGCGGCAGCTGATCGCCACGGCGGCGATGGGCGCGCTGCTGTGGTGGTTGACCCCGCAACTGACCGTGCATTATTCCGGCCCATGGTTTGGCCGGGTCTGGTCGCTGAGCCTGATCGTATTTTCCGGGATGGCGGTGTTCTTTGCGACCGCCTTTGCGGTCGGCGCCATCGACAAGTCGGTCCTCGCCCAGCTAAGGCGCAAGCGTCAGCCAAGGACCAAGGCCGACGACGAAATCCTCGAACCCTAGAGCCAATCCCATGCGTATCGTTTCTGGCATCCAGCCGACCGGCAATCTTCACCTTGGCAATTACCTGGGGGCGATCCGTAATTGGGTGAAGATGCAGGATCAGGTTTCGGCGCAGGGCGGCACCGCGCTGTATTTTCTGGCTGACCTCCACGCGATCAGCCAGCCGCACGTTCCGGCTGATCTGCGCGAAAACACGCTGGAAATGACCGCGGCGCTGGTCGCTTGCGGGATCGATCCGGACAAGTCGGTGCTGTTCAATCAGGCCCAGGTGCCCCAGCACGCCGAGCTGCAATGGCTGCTGTCGGGCACTGCCCGGATGGGCTGGCTGAACCGGATGACCCAGTGGAAGGACAAGGCCGGGAAAAACCGTGAAGGCCAATCGGTCGCGCTGTTCACCTATCCGGTGCTGCAGGCCGCCGACGTGCTGCTGTATCAGGCCACGCACGTTCCGGTCGGTGAAGACCAGAAGCAGCATCTGGAACTGGCCCGCGATATCGCGCAGAAATTCAACAACGACTTTGCAACCGAAGCCGCGCCGGTGTTCACTCTGCCCGAACCGATCATCCCGCCCGAAGCCGCCCGGATCATGAGCCTGCGCGATGGCAGCGCCAAGATGAGCAAGTCTGATCCCAGCGACATGAGCCGGATCAACCTGACCGACGATGCCGATACGATCATGGCCAAAGTCAAAAAGGCCAAGACCGACCCCGAACCACTGCCCAGCGACAAGGCCGACCTAGAAGGCCGCGCCGAAGCCGCCAACCTGGTCGGGATCTACGCCGCGATGGCCGGGACCAGCGTCGAGGCGGTGCTGGCCGAATTTGGCGGGCATGGTTTCGGCAAGTTCAAGCCCGCGCTGGGCGAATTGCTGGTGGAAAGCCTCGCTCCGATCGGCGCTCGGTTCGTGGAACTGCGCCAAGACCGCGAAGCGCTCGACGCCGTGCTGGCAAGATTCGGCGGGCAGGGATTTGGTGCGTTCAAACCTGCTTTGGGGGAATTGCTGGTGGAAACGTTGCGGCCGATTTCGGAACGCTTCGTGCTGCTGAAAAACGATTATGCAGCGATCGACGC
>JANMHL010000001.1:0-17049 GCA_031375125.1 Novosphingobium sp.
AAGGCAGCGCGATCATACCGCCAGCTGCGGTTGATTTCGGCGCTGGCACCGGTCGCCCTAAACACCAGATCGGGATCGAGCCCGAGCATGCTGTAACGCCCGCGCACTTCGCCGCCTTCGACGCTTTCCAGCAGGAAATCGCCGCGGCCATCCTCAATCAGTTTCAGCGCCGCGCCAACCGGGGTTTCGCAATCGGCGACCAGTTTGCGCCAGATCAGCGCCGGTTTGCCCGCCGCAAGCGCGACCGCCGCTGCATCCCGGTTTTCGGCTGCTGCGCTGGTCATGCCGCTGCCCTACTTACCGCCGCGCAGGCGCTTTTCGAGCTCCTTGACGCTGGCTTCGTTGCGGGTCGCGCCTACATCGCCGCGCATCGCGCCACCCAGCTGTTCGCCATATTCGCCGCCAAAGTTGCTCTGCAGGCTTTGATTGAGGCCGGGCAGGCGGGCGTCGTTCGGAGTGACTGCGCCTGGGATAACCTCGGTAGGCGAGACGACATACCACCCGCGGTTGCGCGGCGCGGAGAGCAGGCGAACCTTGCCCTTGGCCATCGCAAACAGCAGCAGTTCCGGCTTGGGAGCGTTCTGGCCCTGCGATTGCAGCGACATCCGATCCTTGTCGACCCGGTCAATCGGCGGCAGCGAAATGCCAAGCGAGGCAACCGCGACTTCGATCGGCACGCCCTTTTCGACCTGCTTTTGAACCTTTTCAGCCGCCGCCTTGGCTGCCTTGGCGCCCTTGGCCAGTTGCACGTCGGATACCACCTGCGTGCGGATTTCGGCGAGCGGCGGCGGCGCGGCGGGATCAATCTTGCCCACATCAAAGATCATGAACGTCTTGCCGGGCTCAACCTCAACAACCTGCGCCTTCTTTTCGATTTCGATCGTGTAGGCGGCCTGGAAAATCGGCGCGAGTTCCTTGGGTCCGGTCACGCCGGGTTTGCCATAGACCGAGCCATCGGCGGTCAGTGGCGCGGTTTCGGTGATGGTGACGCCCAATTCCTTGGCGACATCGGCCAGGGTTGCGCCGTTATCCAGCTCGTCTTCGATCCGGGCGATGAATTCGGCAATCGCGCCGCGGCGCTTTTCTTCGCCCAATTCCTTGACCAGTTCGGGCCGGGCCTGATCGAGCGTCTTGCCAGCCGCACCGTCGTTGCCATCAACCCGTACGATCAGCCAACCGAGCGGGGCCTTGAACGGCCCGGCGACCTTGCCCTTGGGTGCAGCAAACACTGCGTCGGCTGTGGCAGCAGAGCTTTGCAGGGCATATTCGTCCTTGGTCAACGATCCGAGCGCTGCCACGCCGAGGCCTTTGGCCGAGGCTGAAGCTTCGAGCGTCTTGCCGCCAGCCAGTTCGGCCATCACCTGCTTGGCGGCGGCTTCTGTTGGCAAGACCATTTGCGACAGCTTGCGCTTGTCGGTCGCAGCATACTTTTCCGTATTGGCGTTATAGCGCGCGGTGATTTCGGCCTCAGTCGCCGCGGGAACGTTTTTCAGTGCGGTATCACCGACCGTCAGATAGCGGATCGTGCGGCGTTCGGGCAGGGCGTATTGCGCCTTGTGATCGTTGTACCAGGCGGTCACTTCGCCCTCGCTGGGCGGGGTCTTGGGGGCAAAGGCGGCGGCGGGGATCGTCACGATCCAACCCTTGCGCCGCTCGGTCACCATCGCGGCATAGCGCATCGTCACCTTTTGCGGCACGGCCACGCCACTGCGGGTCGAGCTGGTCAGCTGGCGGGCCATCAGTTCTTCGCCCAGTTCGGCCCGGAATTCCGCATCGGTCATCCCGCGCTCGGCCAAAAAGCGGCTGTAAAGCGCTGGATCAACCTTGCCATCGGGGCCTTGGATCCGCGGAATCTTGGCAATCTCGCTGTCGATCAACCGGTCGCCGATATAGAGCCCATGTTGCTGACCGAATTTGAACGCCGCCTTGCGATCGATCAGGAAGCTGAGCAGTTCGTCAAGCCGCCCACCGTCGAGGAACGAAGCCACGGTCGCAGTCGGGTCGTTCTGCCGCATCCGCGTCAGGAAATTGTTGACCTGCCGTTCAACCTGCGTGGTGGTGATCTTTTCGCGGCCGACTGTGGCCATCGCATTGTTTCCGCCAATCGAGCCGAACCCGCCGCTGGAAGCAACGTCGCCGCTGGCAAAGGCCAGCGCGATCAGCCCCAGAAAACCAAGGGTAATCCCTACGCCAAGCTTGGATTTGAAGAAATTGCGAAAAGACTGAAGCATCGCTAAACCGCCAAGAATTGCTGCTGGGCCGCACAATCGGCACCTGCGCCGGGGCTTTAGGGATCATTCGCCGTGCAGGCAATGGCCCAGCGGCGCCCCGTCCACCGCAACTCCTTTGACAAGCCGCGCCGCGCTGGCCTAGGCGCGGGGCAAGCCCGCCAGTTGAGCGGGCAAAGCAGTAAAGCGAGGAATACCCGATGTCCAACCAGCCCTTTATTGTCGGCAACTGGAAGATGAATGGCGCCCGCGCCATGTTGTCAGAGGCGCGCGCGATTGATCGCGGTGCGGCCCGTTATCCGGCCGTGCGGGTCGGGATTGCCCCGCCGTTCACGCTGATCAATGCCATGGCCGAAGCACTGCAAGCCGCGCAGGTCGGAGCGCAGGATTGCCATGCGGAGGCGTCAGGCGCCTTTACTGGCGATGTTTCGGCGCCAATGCTGGCAGACGCCGGGGCGCAGTTCGTGATTGTCGGCCATTCGGAACGCCGCGCCATGCACGGCGAAAACGATGCTGTGGTCCAGGCCAAGGCCGAAGCTGCGCTGGCGGCGGGGCTTGAAGTGATTGTCTGCGTCGGCGAGACCGAAACCGAGCGGGATGCGGGCAAAGCCGAAGCCGTGGTCACCAGCCAGCTCGCGGGATCGCTACCACAAAGCGAAGACGCCGCTGCCCGGGTAACCGTGGCTTATGAGCCGGTCTGGGCGATCGGCACGGGCCGGGTCCCGTCGACCGATGATGTCAGCGCAATGCACCGCGCAATCCGGGCCAAGCTCGACGAAATCTATGGGGAAGGCGGCGCCGCAGTGCGGATCCTCTATGGCGGATCGGTCAATGCCAAGAACGCCGCTGAACTGCTGGCGGCCGATGAAGTAGGCGGGGCGCTGGTCGGCGGGGCCAGCCTGACCGCCGAAAACTTCCTTGCGATCGTGCTGGCTGCAGCCGGGCCTGTCGCCGAATAGGCCGCAGACCTTGCGCAACGCTCCAACCGGGCTTAGATGCGCGCCAACCTCTCATAATCCGGAATTGCCATGTCGCTGTTCATTTTTCTGACCGTAGTCCAGGCCATCGTGGCTGCCATGCTGGTAGGCGTGATCCTGATGCAGAAATCCGAAGGCGGCGGGCTGGCCGGTGGCGGCAGCCCGGCCGGGCTGATGTCGGCGCGCGGCGCGGCTGATTTTATGACCCGCCTGACGACCATTCTGGCGACGCTGTTTGTCGGCCTGTCGATCCTGCTGGCCGCGATGGCCGCCAGCACCGGCGCGGCCAAGCCGATTGAGGATACTCTCAACCGCTCGGCAATCCCCGATCAATCGCTGCCGCAGCAGGCTCCGGCACCGGTTAATCCGCTGGGTGCCGGCGTGCAGCCAGCTCCCGCTGGTGCGGCCAGCCCGGCGGCTGGCGCGGCCGATCCGCTGCAGGCTCCGGCCAAGCCATAACCACTTTTGCAGCGTGCGCGCCGCCGTCCGGTTCGTTGACCGGGCGCAGCGCGGCTGTGTTTTTCTCCAATCGAGCTGTGGAATTTCGGCAAGCGGTGCTTGCCCGATGCCCCCAACTCGGCTTAAGGCCCAACTCCCATGGCGCGGTTCATTTTTATCACCGGCGGCGTGGTCTCCTCGCTTGGCAAAGGTCTGATGGCGGCAAGCCTTGCAGCTTTGCTCCAGGCGCGTGGCTACAAGGTCCGGATTCGCAAGTTCGATCCCTACCTCAATGTCGATCCCGGCACGATGAGCCCCTATCAGCACGGCGAAGTCTATGTGACCGATGACGGGGCCGAAACCGACCTCGATCTGGGCCACTACGAACGATTCACCGGCGTTTCGGCGCGGCAAGCGGACAACATCACCTCAGGCCGGATCTACCGCGACATCATCACCCGTGAACGCCGCGGCGATTACCTTGGTGCGACCGTTCAAGTGATCCCGCACGTGACCGACGCGATCAAGGAATTCGCCAAGGCCGAAACCGAGGATCTCGATTTCGTGCTGTGCGAGATTGGCGGCACGGTTGGCGATATCGAAGGGCTGCCGTTTATCGAGGCGCTGCGCCAATTGCGCAACGAGCTTGGCCGTGAGCAGACCTGTTCGGTCCACGTTACGTTGGTCCCCTATGTCAAGGCGGCGGGCGAGCTTAAAACCAAGCCGACCCAGCACTCGGTCCGCGAATTGACCAGCTTAGGGATTCAGCCCGACGTGCTGCTGTGCCGCTGCGAACATCCTTTGCCAGAAAACGAGCGCGCCAAGATCGCTCTGTTCTGCAACGTTCGCAAGGAGGCGGTGATCCCGGCGCTCGATGCCTCCAGCATCTATGCCGTGCCGCTGCAGTATCATGCCGAAGGGCTCGACAACGAAGTGCTGCACCACTTTGGACTGACCGCGCCGCTGCCGGATATGAGCGGCTGGAACGATATCGTTGATCGTTATCAGCACCCCGAAGGCGAAGTGACGATCGGCGTGGTCGGCAAATATGTCGGGCTGCCCGATGCTTACAAAAGCCTCAACGAAGCGCTGGTCCACGGCGGCATGGCCAACCGGGTCAAAGTCAACATCCGCTGGATCGACGCCGAACTGTTTGAAGGCAGCGATGACGAGATCGTCGCCAAACTTGAGCCGATGGATGGTATCCTGGTTCCGGGCGGGTTCGGCGTACGCGGGACCGAGGGCAAGATCGCCTCGGTCCGGTTCGCCCGCGAACGCAAGGTGCCGTTCTTTGGAATTTGCCTGGGAATGCAGATGGCCTGCATCGAAGGCGCCCGCAACACAGCCGGGATTGCCGAAGCCGGATCGACCGAATTTGGCGAAACAACAGAACCCGTTGTCGGGATCATCACCGAATGGATGAGCCCCGAAGGCCTGCAACAGCGCGGCGCCGACACCGACCTTGGCGGAACAATGCGGCTGGGCGCTTATGAGGCAAAGCTGAGCGCGAACAGCCATGTCGCCGCGATCTATGGCGGGGCCAGTTCGATCAGCGAACGGCACCGGCACCGCTATGAAGTTAACGGCGCCTACCGCGAATCTTTAGAACGCGGCGGGTTGGTGTTTTCGGGAATGTCGCCCGACGGCTTGCTGCCGGAAATCGTCGAACGGCCCGACCATCCGTGGTTCATCGGGGTCCAGTTTCACCCCGAGCTCAAGAGCCGCCCGTTCAATCCGCACCCGTTGTTTGCCGGATTTATCGCGGCGGCGCTGCAACAGGCTCGGTTGGTTTAGGCGCTTTCCTCGCCAAGTCAGCGGGTTACGATGTTCGCCGAAAAACCCTTGCGCACCCGCACGCTCGCCGCGTAGCGAGCGCTAGTTGAAAGCGAATCGCAGCGCACGAAATTGGGGGGAAATTTCGGCTGCTAGGATGTTCTCAACCACGTTCGTTGGTCTTTTACGGCAACGATCAGGGTATCAGGGGCAATCGCAGACAGACACAGTTTTAGAGCTTGGCGCGAACCGATCATCTTCTGCGACCCGGATGATCATGACGCGACAAGGCGGTGCGCAAGCGCCGTGGGGGTGAGGCCTGCCGGCCTCACCCCCGAATTGTTTCGATTACATAAGCAATTTTCAATACCGCTCAGCCTGAGCCTGTCGAAGGCCTATCATGCCCCGGCAACGGAAGCGTGTTCGGCGGGTGCTTCGACAAGCTCAGCATGAGCGGACTTTAGACCGGACTTAAGTCCTGGTGATCGGGACTAAGCCTCAGGCGGCTTCGCTCGAACCGGACGCATCCTTGGCCACACTCACCACGCTCAGCGACTTTTGCGTACCGACCGGGATCTTCTTTGGCTTCATCGCATCGGGCACTTCGCGGACCAGATCGATCGCCAGCATCCCGTCTTCGAGATTGGCATCGTCAACCCGAACATAGTCGGCCAGTTCAAACCGGCGTTCAAATCCGCGCTGGGCGATCCCGACGTGCAGGAACTGCGCCGCTGAAGGTTCGTCGCCCTTTTTGCCTTGCACCACCAGCAGGTTCTGCTGAGCGGTAATTTCGATGTCGGCGGGCTTGAATCCGGCGACGGCCAGGGTGATGCGATAGGCATCTTCGCCGCGCCGCTCGATGTTAAAGGGGGGGTAATTGTCCCCGCTGTTCATCCGCGACTGGTTTTCGAGCAAGTCGAACAAGCGGTCAAACCCGACCATGGTGCGGCGATAGGGAGTAAAATCAAAACGGTTCATGGCACAATCCTCTGTTTGAGCAATTATGAAGGCCGGGACCCGTCAGCGGCATCCCGGTGAAGCCCGCGCCTCTTGCAGGCGATGACTTCGCCACCGATGTATGATAGCCCGGCGGCGTTTCAAGAGGAGAGTCCAGCGTGTCCGTTCCCAAGGTTGAAATCTACACCAAGTGGGGCTGCCCCTATTGCGTGCGGGCCAAGGCACTGCTCGATGGCAAGGGCGCGGCTTATACCGAACACGACATCACGCTGGGCGGACCCAAAAAGGCTGAGATGCAGGCGCGCGCACCGGGTGCCAGCACTGTGCCGCAGATCTTCGTTGATGGCGCAGCGCTGGGCGGTTGTGACGATATTCAGGCGCTTGACCGGGCCGGTAAGCTCGATCCGCTGTTGGGGCTCTGATGGGCCGTATTGCCGTCCTGCAAATGACCTCGGGGATTGACCCGGTGGCCAATGCCCAGACGATCGTCGGCGCGATTGGCGCGGCGGCGATGGGCGGGGCGGAAATGCTGTTCACGCCCGAAATGTCCGGCCTGATCGACCGTGATCGCGCGCGGGCCACGCCCAACATTGTGCCTGAGGATCAAAGCCCGGTGCTGCAGGCGGTTCAAGAGGCTGCCGCCGGAGCCGGGATCTGGGTCGCGCTGGGTTCGATTCCGGTGTTGCGCGATGATGGCCGCTGGGCCAACCGCAGTTTCGTGATCGACAGCAACGGTGTGATCGCCGCGCGCTATGACAAGATCCATATGTTCGATGTTGACCTCGCCACTGGCGAAAGCTGGC
Source organism: Novosphingobium sp. (assembly GCA_031375125.1). Taxonomy (GTDB): domain Bacteria; phylum Pseudomonadota; class Alphaproteobacteria; order Sphingomonadales; family Sphingomonadaceae; genus Novosphingobium. The sequence goes on from JANMHL010000001.1 coordinate 7,177, forward strand.
GCGAAAGCGCGGCCTATGCGCCGGGTGAAGCGGTCGTGACGGTGGAAACACCGCTTGGGCGGCTCGGCCTTGCAGTCTGTTATGACCTCCGCTTTCCGGCGCTGTTTGAGGCGCTGGGGCAGGCCCGTTGCGATCTGATCGCGATCCCGGCGGCCTTTACCCGGCCCACCGGCGCGGCGCATTGGCACATCATGCAGCGCGCCCGCGCGATCGAGGCCAGCGCTTTCGTGATCGCTGCCGCGCAAGTCGGTCTGCATCAGGATGGCCGCGAGACCTATGGCCACAGTCTGGTGATCGATCCGTGGGGCGATGTCCTTGTCGATATGGGCGGGGAGGCGGCCGGTATGAGCTTTGCCGAGTTGGACCCCGCCCGGATTGCAGCGGTTCGGGCGCAATTGCCCAGCCTGGCCAACAAGCGGTCGTTTACCGGATGATCGTGTTCGATCTGGCCTGCGCCGCCGGGCACCGCTTTGAAGGCTGGTTCGGCTCGTCTGGCGATTTCGCGGGCCAGCAGGCGCGCGGGCTGGTCGCTTGCCCGCAGTGCGGCTCGGCAGAGGTGACCAAGGCCCCGATGGCCCCGGCTGTGCCGCGCAAGGGCAATCAACTGGCTCCGGCGAAGCGCGAGCAGGCGGTCGCCGGGGGCGCAATCCCGCCCGAAGCGCGCGCGATGTTTGAAAAGCTGGCGCAGTTGCAGGCCGAAACCCTCAAAGGCTCACGCTTTGTAGGCAAAGGCTTTGCCGACCAATCCCGGGCCATGCACTATGGCGAACAGGACGCCGAAGTGATCCATGGCGAGGCCACTCTGGCCGAGGCCAAGGACTTGCTGGATGAAGGCATACCGGTGTTGCCGCTGCCGTTCCCGGTCGCGCCGCCAGAAGACCTCAACTGATTGCCACCTTGGGTTGCTACCTTTAAGGAAGCCCTCAAGTGCGCCCGTAGCTCAGCCGGATAGAGCATCAGATTCCTAATCTGGGGGCCGGTGGTTCGAATCCACTCGGGCGCACCACATCCCCCCTAAAATGCTCGCTCAAGTCACCGAATTGCAGCAATTCGCACGCGTTCTAAAACTTTCCGCTTGAACTGCTGAATCAACTGTGATTCTAAGGTAAACGATGGGCAACAGGGCAGAACCTAAACTGGCGAAAGAAGGGCTGACCCAGGCCTTGGCGCTGGCCTGTCTGTTGCTGATGGGCGCTTGGGTGCTGTTTGGCCCCAGCGGGCTGCTCGCCTGGAGCGAAAACAGTCGCTTACTGACCGAACGGCACAAGGAACTGGCCCTGCTGAGCGAGGAGCGTGACGCGCTCAAGAACCGCGTCAGCCTACTCGATCCGCGCCAGGTCGATCCCGATATGGCCGGGCAACTGTTGCGCGCGAATCTCAATGTTGTGCACCCGGATGAAGTCGTACTGACCATTCCGTAGGGTTCAGGCGCAATTTCCGCCAAAATCGTTCCATCAAATTCGTATGCGCCGGTTTGCCTCGCGCGCGGTTCGCCCTATAGGCGAAAGCGTAGTTCCATACCCCAGGGGATACGAATTTGGCCAAGTCCGCACCGAGCCGCAAAGCGTCTGACAAGACTGCCTCCAGCGATGAGAGTTTCGCGCTGCGCAGTCTGCAAGACGCGCACGATGCCAATCCGCGCTTTGCCGCCAGCGACGAACAGCTGCTCCACTTCTACGAACAGATGCTGCTGATCCGGCGGTTTGAGGAAAAGGCCGGACAGCTTTACGGCCTCGGACTGATTGGCGGGTTCTGCCACCTGTATATCGGGCAGGAAGCGGTCGCGGTTGGGCTGCAATCGGCGCTCAAGGCCGGACATGACAGTGTGATCACCGGCTATCGCGATCACGGCCATATGCTGGCCTATGGAATCGATCCCAAGGTGATCATGGCCGAACTAACCGGGCGCGGTGCAGGGATTTCGCGCGGCAAGGGCGGTTCGATGCATATGTTCAGCACCGAGCACAAATTCTATGGCGGGCACGGGATCGTCGGCGCGCAGGTTCCGCTCGGCGCGGGGCTGGCGTTCGGCCACAAGTACCGCGAAGACGGCGGGCTGTGTATGGCCTATTTCGGCGACGGCGCGGCCAACCAGGGCCAGGTCTACGAAGCCTTCAACATGGCCGCACTGTGGAACTTGCCGATCATCTTCGTGGTCGAAAACAACGGCTATGCGATGGGCACCGCAGTGACCCGGGGCAGCGCTGAAACCCATTTCCACCGGCGCGGTACCGCCTTCCGGATCCCGGGGATGAGCGTCAACGGGATGGACGTGCTCGAAGTGCGCTCGGCCGCCGAAGTTGCCGTGGCGCACGTCCGCAGCGGCAAGGGGCCGGTGCTGATGGAGCTGGTGACCTATCGCTATCGCGGCCATTCGATGTCCGATCCGGCCAAGTACCGCAGCCGCGAGGAAGTGCAGGAAATGCGCGACAAGCACGATCCGATCGACGCCGCCAAAGCCGAACTGCTGGCCCGCGGGTTGAGTGAAGAGCGGCTCAAGGAAATTGAAAAGCAGATTCGCAGCAGGGTCAGCGAAGCGGCTGATTTTGCGGAAAATTCGCCGGAGCCGGAGCTGCCCGAACTCTACACCGACGTGCTGGTGGAGCGCTACTGATGAGCATCGAGTTGAAAATGCCCGCGCTGTCCCCGACCATGGAAGAAGGGACGCTGGCCAAGTGGTTGGTCAAGGAAGGCGACACGGTCAAATCGGGCGATATCCTCGCCGAGATTGAGACTGACAAGGCGACGATGGAATTTGAATCGATCGACGAAGGCGTGATGGGTGCGATCTTGGTGGCTGAGGGCACCGAGGGTGTGAAGGTCGGCACGGTGATCGCGACGATCAGCGGTGAGGGGGAGGAAGCTGCCCCTGCCGTTGCCGCACCGGCTCCCAAGGTCGAAGCCGCTCCGGCTCCGGCAGCCGAACGGCCCGCACCCGCCGCGCGCCCCGCCGATCCCGCGATCCCCGCCGGAACCAACATGCAGACGATCACCGTCCGCGAAGCTTTGCGCGATGCGATGGCCGAAGAAATGCGCCGCGATGACCGTGTGTTCGTGATGGGCGAAGAAGTGGCGCAGTATCAGGGGGCCTATAAGGTCACTCAGGGCCTGCTCGATGAATTCGGGCCAAAGCGGGTCATCGATACGCCAATCACCGAGTATGGATTTGCCGGAATCGGGGCTGGGGCGGCGATGGGCGGACTGCGCCCGATTGTTGAATTCATGACGTTTAACTTTGCCATGCAAGCGATTGATCATGTTATCAATTCTGCGGCAAAGACCAATTATATGTCGGGCGGGCAGATGCGCTGCCCAATTGTGTTCCGCGGCCCCAACGGTTCTGCCAGTCGGGTCGGCGCGCAGCACAGCCAGAACTTTGGCCCGTGGTACGCCAGCGTCCCCGGCCTGATCGTGATTGCGCCTTATGATGCCGCTGATGCCAAAGGCCTGCTCAAGGCCGCGATCCGCAGCGAGGATCCGGTCGTGTTTCTGGAAAACGAGCTGATCTATGGCCGCAGTTTTGAACTGCCCGAGTTGGACGATCATGTCCTGCCAATCGGCAAGGCCCGGATCATGCGCGAAGGGACCGATGTGACCATCGTGTCCTACTCGATCGGCGTCGGTCTGGCGCTGGAAGCGGCCCAGACGCTGGCGGGTGAGGGGATCGAGGCCGAAGTGCTCGACCTGCGCACGCTGCGTCCGCTTGACCGCGAGGCGGTGCTGACTTCGTTGGCCAAGACCAACCGGTTGGTGATTGCCGAAGAAGGCTGGCCGGTCTGCTCGATTGCGTCCGAAGTGCTGGCGATCTGCATGGAAGATGGCTTTGACCACCTTGATGCGCCGGTGCTGCGGGTCTGCAACGAAGACGTGCCGCTGCCCTATGCCGCCAATCTGGAAAAGGCCGCGATCATCAATGCCGGGCTGATCGCTGATGCGGTCCGCAAGGTTTGCTATCGTTAGTTGAGGCTGCCGTCGGTGTCAGCGCCAAGGTTGCCTGAAAACGCATCACAGCGCTGTTCGGCATCCGGGTTGACCGGATCGCGCTGATAGATCTGGCTCAGGTCGCGGTCATCGCGGACGGTGAATGAGGCGGTCGAGATGATGTCGAGGCTGCCCATGAAATTGGCCGAGATCAGCGGCTGATAGGTATAATTGACCTCGACAAAGATCACCCCGTCACCCGACTGGGCGAGCACTTCGTTGCCCTCGCGGCCCATCCCGTCAGGCTTGACATCGCCTTCCTCGCCAAAGCTGGAAGCGACGTTCTTTGCGCCTCGGCAGCGCTGCCAGTGGATGTATTGCTCCTCACCGACACCCGCGTCACGCGTTTCAAGGCTGCTGATGATTATCCGGCCGTTGTCATAGAGCCCGATCGAAGGCCCGCCCTGGATCTGCGCGCCATAGATCACATCGTTGATGTCGCTCTCATAGATCTTGCGGTTTTGCAGCGTGCTGGTGTCACCGATCCGCGAGGCGTTGTCGGCGATGTGCACCGCAAGCTGCCCGACCTTCATGTTGACCAGCGCATAGTTGGCGGTTTCGCTGCCCCACAGCCCGGCGGTGAGCAGAAACGGCGCGCCGAGCGCGAATTCCACGGCGGAAACGCCCGAAGTGTTGCGCAGCAGGCGGCGCAGCTGGCGAAACAGGCTCATGTGCAATTCCCTGTTGCCGGTGCAGTCGCGGCGGCCGATTGCGCGCCAAACGGCTGATTGCGCAGCACCACTTTGGCAGTCATTGAGAAGGTGCTGCCTTGGCCCGGAATGAAGGCAAAAATCGGGAAGGCACGCGGGTAGTTGATATTGACGTCATACAGCACCGCATCGCGCGCGCCGCCGAATCCGGCCTGACCGGGGTCGAGGTCCCAATTGCCGTTGCCATTGGCATCTTCAAACGGCTCACCGGTGTTGCAGGTGCCATCGCCGTTGACATCGTCATAGTCTTCCGGCCGGTTGACGCCGCCGAAATTGTTATAGGCCTTGCGCGAAAAGACCATCGTCGCGGTCGGCGCAATCGCATGAACAGCCGTGGTGACCGCCCCGTCGATCGCGGCAGTAGTGGTCCCGGCCCCCTCGATAGTGGATTTGCGCGCCGCGTTCTGCACCGCGCCCTGCAGCATCTGCGCGGTGTAGACGTTGTAGGACAGGTCGAGCAGGCCCATCAGCATGGTCAGCAGAACCGGCGCGATCAGCGCGAATTCCACTGCGGAAACCCCTTGCTGGTCGCCGCACAAGCGCTGGATCAGACGGTGGATCACCGCGAAATCCTCAGATCACCCATCTGCGCGGCGATCTTGCTGAAGACGTCCTGCAGGGTCGCTGCGTCAGTGGCTTCGAAAAAGTGTCCGGGGCCAGCGCATTCGGTCATCGCGGTGTTGAGCGTTGTGCCGAACCCGATCACCCAGACGGTGATGTTGCGGCGCTTCGCTTCGGCACAGGCCACCGAGAAGCGCTTTTCAACGGTATCGTTGAGCGAGATCGGCGAAGTGGGGCTCCAGCGCCGCCGGTCAAGCGGCTCCACACCGTAAGCGCCATAGGCAATGTCATAGGATTCGGTCTGACCATCGGTCAGGAAGATGATGTGGCGGCTGGTGGTCTTGGAATCGACATCGCCGTTTTCATCGGCGAACAGCCCGGTCGGCGAAATCAGCCGCGCACCCCAGATCATCCCGATATCGGGATAGGTCGTGCCCGACGCGGTAATTGTGCTTAGATAGCCGTTGAGCTGGGCACTATCCATCTCGTCCAGCTTGCGCGCGGCGGTCGGGCAGGCGACCATCGCCGGGATCCATTCAGCCTTGAAAAAGTCGCTGTCAGTGGTGACCACTGGAGCAACGGTGAAGGTGCCATTGCCCCACCACGGCAATGAGCGTTCATAGATCACGCCGGGATATTGCGGCCGCCACTGCGTATCGGGATTGCCTGCGGTCGGCACGGTATCGATATCGAGATCGAGCGCGCGGGTGAAATCCACGTCGTCGTAATCGTCGATTTCATAGGTCGAACGTTCTTCGATGCAGCCACTGGTCTGGCTGCGCCAGCCGCGGACATCCTTGGCCAGCGGGGCATAGCGATACTGCGCAACGGTGCGCGTGTATGGGATTGTCACCTGGTCAAATTCTGCGGTGTAGTTCGTGTAGGTAACTTGATGGACACGGCACGAAGCACCGCTCTGCTCGACCCAATACGATACGCCGTTAGTCACGCTGCGATAATGGTTGATCGTCTTTGTGCCGGCTGGAGGCCCAGGGTAGGGCTCCGATGTGCTCGAAATCAGCGTGTAAACCGTATTTGCGGTGCTGGCTGGCGGGGCTGTGTCGCACGACCAGTAATCGGAACCGGATTCATTGGCTGCGGTGTGCTTGGTCGCGCCATAAACCCCTTGCAGCTTGTATAGGTTGGTGCCGGATTTTTCGACCCAGTTCTCATCATAGGTATGCGAGCTGAGTTCTCCCGGCGTGCTGCCGTAATCTTCGCGCGACTGATAGGTCCAGTCATCGACCACCCATTCGTCTTCCAGCAATCCGCCAACGTTGACGTTGGTTGAAAACGGCACAAAGCCATAGCGCAGCCGGATGCCCGGGCCTTTACTGCCCTCCAACTGGGTGTGAAAGCTACGCACCACGCCTTTCAACACATCGATCCGGGGTTCGCTGTCGTCGGGGTTGGTGGTGTTCATCGAACCCGTGGTGTCGAGCGCGAACATGATGTCGGTGTTGGAGAAGTTGAGCGAAGCCTCGCAATTCACCGAAACCGCCACCTGGGCATAGCCGAACAGGTTCATGATCGTGGTTGGCACTGTAACCGTTGCCGCGCCGCTGATCGAGAAGTCTTCCTCAAGCGTCATCGCAAAAGTGCGGTCGGTGGTGCCATAGCTGCCGTCAGCAAAGTTGTTGCTGAAGAACCGATTGCCGACCGCGGCGGCATCCGCCGGGACAACACCGCCGACCACAACGGCAGAGCCCAGCTTCTTGCGCGTCGCCAGCACCCCAGCGTCGCAGGCTTGCTGCAGGCGGGTTTCCGACAGGTACGAACGGCCCATGTCGATCCCGCCGCCAACCATCGCGAGTAGCGGCACCAGCGAAGCCGCAATCATCGCCAGCGTATTGCCCGAACGATCCCGCAGCAGCCGCGCGGCCAAGCCGGTCAGACGTGAAAGGGTGGGCGCTTTGGCCATGCTGATTGCGACAAGCTCCGAAAAATTCAGGCTTTCGGCTTAGCGCGGCGATGTAACCCCTTGCCCAACAAGCATGGTTAACATCTTTAATATGTGTAGGAAGTTTGGGGGTTTAGCTCGGCGAAACGACGAAGATCGGGCGGCTGAAGGTCAGTGGGATATCGTCGATGCCAAAAATCGTCAGCAATGTCGGGACATCGTAAGTCAGCGCAATCGTATACTCGGTCGCCCCGGTGACACGCTGGACCGTGGCCGATGTGATCGAGGCCGTGAAGCGGCTCTGCATCAAGCCATAAGGAGCATTCGTGGCCCGGCCATTGGCATAGTTTTCCAGCTGGCTGGTCGAAAGCCGGTTAGCGGTCTGGTAGTTGACCACCGCATAACGCGCGACATCGGCAGAAACACCGCGCAGCGCGTTGTAGTTCTGCATCCCGATGCCCAGCTGCAGAACGCCCAGGAACATCCCGATCAGCGCCGGTCCGATCAACGCGAACTCGATGATGACCGAACCATCGCGATCATGGCGAAGTGATGACAAAAATTTCCGCATCAGGCTGTCTGCTGCTTGTACATGACGTAGCGGACCACGTTGTATTGGATCGGACTGCCCACCCCGAAACTAGTCCAGGGCGGAGTATAGGTATCAGACAGGCGGATCTTGACGTATTTCGAGACAACATCGCCGGAACTGCAGGAGTTTGAATTGGTGACGAAGCTGGTCGAATTGTCACAGCGGAACGCTTCGGTGATCGTCACTTTGCCGGTCGGCAGGCCGGTCGATGCCATCATCACGTTCTTCAGCACGGTCCGCTTGGCCACAGTGTCAGGGGCGGCAGCTAGTGCAATGGCCGCGCCTTCGGCCGCAGCGCCTTGCAATTCGGCCTGCTTGGCGATGATCCCGCTAACCTGATAAGCGCCCAGGCTCATCAGCACCAGCACCGGCGCGACAATCGCGGTTTCGATGATCATCGCCCCTTCGCGGTCGTTCCGCAGGCGATCCAAAAAGCGCGCAATCCGCATCACGCCACCAGCTTGATCGTGGCGGTGCCAGTCGACACTGTGTCGGTGTGCTCCATCCCGGCCGGGCAGAAGCTCGACATATTGGTGTTGCCCTCCAGGGTGATGTTGGCGGCGGCAATCAACAGGCAGCTGCTGGTCACACCGGCGGTTCCGTTGAACTTGATATCGCTTTTGGGCAGATAGATCTTGCCATTGAGGATGGTGCTGCTGTTACCGTTGAGCGAATTGCGGTTCCTCGTCCCTTGCGAGGCGCGATCTTCATAGATCAGCATCCCGGCAAACTGCGTCGCCTGGCTGGAACCGAGCCCGCCGACACTGGTCAGCTGGGCAGAGGTCGCAGCAGTCAGGCTGATGTTCGATCCGCCGGCGATGTCCAGATAGGCGCCGTTCTTCAAGATGATCAGCACCCCGGCCCCGGTGACCTGATACTGCCCGGTGATTTTTAGGCGGCCACCGTTGATTACATAGATGCCCGGATTGAGCACAGTCGTGCACCTGACGTCGAACCCGCCAGAGTAAGTGCCCTGACTCAGGGTGGCTTGCTCAGTGGTCGAGACGGTCACGGCATTGGCTATTTGGGTGTAGGCTGTGACCACAGCCTTGCGATAGATCTTGTTGCTGCCACTGCCGCCAATCTGGGTGAACAGGGGGGTGCCACCTACGCTGGTCGTGCCGCTGACGCTGTTGGTTGGCAGCGCCGTATTCGTTGTCCAGGTCGACCAGGTTCCAGTTACGTTCGCCAGATAGCCTGTGCCCGAAGTATAGGTATAGGCTGCGGCGCTGTTGCTGTTGGAACCCTTCCAATAGGTATAGATCGTATCGCTTCTGGTCCGCTTGTCGCCAGTCGTCGTAGTCGTTGCGGGTACGCAGTTATAGGTCTGCGCAGCGTTCGGACTCGGAGTCGGCGTGGTCAGAGCGGCAAAGGGATCTGTCAGTCCCGACATATATTCGTGGATATCCGCATCGGTATGGGTGTCGAGCCAATCGTCGATCCCCCCGGCCGAAACCACCCAGCCGGGATCAACCGTAGGATTGCCATTGATAATGACTGATGTTGGCGAATTTGACAGTGCAGCAATGCCGCACTGCGCGTTAAGGGTGGCATTGCCGCCAATAGTGATGGCGCCGCTGTCGTCTTGGTCAACTGCGATCAGGCAGGCGGTGTAACTGGTCCCATCGGTGAAGCTGGCCTGTGCGTAAACACTCACCGTGGTGGCATCGCCGGTCAGAAAGCTGGAAAACGGCAGCGTTTTGGTGGCAGAAGCTTTCACCACTACGCTGTTCTGGTTACCGCCGTTATAGTTCGCCAGCGTCACCGCTGGCGTTGTGTTGATCGTCGTGGTGGTCGATACGTTGGCCCCAAATTCCTGCCGGGCGCGGGTCACATAGCTGCTGCGCGAATCATCATCGCTGCGGGCCCAGGCTCCGGCCAGTGCAGCCTGATCGGCGGCGAACTGAATTTCGCGCTTCCACATATACCACTGCGCGGTATCGACTGCGAGGCCCGAGCTGCCGATCAGGACGGGCATGCCCAAAGCCACCAAAAGCGTCGCATTGCCGCTCGTGCTGGCCTTTAGTTCGCGGAGATTTCTACGAATCGCGCTGAGCATATTGCCCCCGAAAATGGAATCCATGAGCCCTACCTATAAGCCGGTGTGGTGACCGCTCTATCAAACAGCA
>JANMHL010000038.1:0-1749 GCA_031375125.1 Novosphingobium sp.
CATCGATCACGCCGAACAGATAGGTCTTCTGCACATCGGGCGCGAACCCGTTGAAAATGCCGAGCTGAAAATCGAGCGTTTCAAGCCCGATCCGCGAGCGGCCCAGCGCCTTGTTGCGCTTATCGAGCTGCGCCTCGACGCCATTATCCAGCGCGTAGCCCTTGCGCTGCAACGGGATAATCGCCAGCGCCATCGCCGCGAACCACGGCTTGTACCGATCGAACGCGGCAGGCGGCAGGCCAAGGCCCGTCATCGCAGCTTCGTATTTGGTCTTTTCCTCGGCATTCATCAGACCGCGCAGGCTTTGCCCGGCCGGCAGGGTGCCGTGCTTGAGCATTAGCGAAACGGTTTCGCCCTGATTGACCTCTGGAATTTCGGTGACCAGCTGCTGCGATTGTTCAAATGCCGCGGCGACCGGGCCATTGTACCACTCGATCCCTTCAGGCAGCAGATGGATCGTGCCAAAAAGATAGATCGTGGTATCCGCATCCGAAACCTTCCACAGCGCCGGTTTGGCCAGCTCTGGGACGGGGACAGCCTGCACGGCTTGCGGCGTGGGGTGGCTCTGTTGCGCCAACGAGGCCGGGCCGAGCAGGGCGACAGCTGCCAGCGGGATGAGGCAGCGGGCGAGCAAGAGTTTGGTGATGCGCATGGCGGGCTTCTAACCGCCCAATTCCTGCCAGTCGATGAACATTGTGGGATATTGACCGGGCAAGGCCAAACCGCCAAAGGCCAAGGCCATGAGCGACAGCACCGGACCTCTCTCTTTCCAGGACATGATCCTGCGGCTCCACGCCTTTTGGAGCGCGCAGGGCTGCCTGATCCTGCAGCCTTACGATATGCGCGTCGGCGCCGGGACGTTTCACCCGGCGACCACGCTGCGCAGTCTGGGGCCAGAGCCGTGGAGCGCGGCCTACGTTCAGCCAAGCCGCCGGCCCACGGACGGCCGCTATGGTGAAAACCCCAACCGGTTGCAGCATTACTATCAGTATCAGGTGATCCTGAAGCCCAACCCGGCCAACCTGCAGGAACTGTACCTCCAAAGCCTCGCCGAAATCGGGGTTGATCCGTTGGCCCACGACATCCGGTTTGTCGAGGATGACTGGGAAAGCCCCACGCTGGGCGCCTGGGGTTTGGGCTGGGAAGTGTGGTGCGACGGGATGGAAGTCTCCCAGTTCACGTACTTTCAGCAAATGGGCGGGTTCGATTGCAAGCCGGTCGCGGGCGAACTGACCTATGGGCTTGAGCGGCTGGCAATGTACATTCAGGGCGTCGACAACGTCTATGATCTGGCGTTCAACAATTCCGGCGTCAGCTATGGCGATGTGTTCCTGAAGAACGAGCAGGAATTTTCCAAATACAACTTTGAAGTCGCCGATACCGCCGCGTTGTTCGATGGCTTCGCCAAGGCTGAGGCCGAGGCGCAGCGCTGTATCGCAGCGAACGTGCCCTTGGCGGCCTATGATCAGGCGATCGAGGCCAGCCACTTGTTCAACCTGCTGCAAGCGCGCGGCGTGATCTCAGTCCAGGAACGCGCCAGCTACATGGGCCGGGTCCGCGATCTGGCCAAAGGCAGCTGCACGGCGTGGATCGAAAAGAACAAGGACCAGTGGGCGATAGACTATCCGGAGTGGAGCCTGTGAGCGACAGTCTTGACGCAGGCGCGACCAGCATGACGCGCGATTTCCTCCTCGAGTTGCGCAGTGAAGAAATCCCCGCGCGGATGCAGGCTGGCGCGCGCGCTGATCT
>JANMHL010000040.1:0-3742 GCA_031375125.1 Novosphingobium sp.
CGAGCGCGCGGTGATCGAGGCGGACCGGATCCCTGACGATATCCTGAACGAAATGCGCGAGATGGGTCTGTTCGGGCTGACCATCCCCGAGGAGTACGGCGGCGCGGGGATGAATATCACGCAGTATGCCAAGACCATCAACGTGTTATCCTATGCCATGCCGGCCTTCCGCTCGATCATCTCGATCAACATCGGGATGGTCTGCTCGGCGCTCAAGAATGGCGGGACCGAGGCGCAAAAGGCCGAATGGTTGCCGCGCCTCGCCGCCGGGGAAATCGCCTGCTTTGGCCTGACCGAGCCGGGCTCCGGCTCTGACAGTGCGGGAATGCAGACAACTGCGGTGCGCAGCGGCAATGGCTGGGTGCTGAACGGGACCAAGCGTTACATCACCAATTCGCCGTTTGCGAAGCTGGCGCTGATCATGGCGCGGACCAGCAAGGAAGCCTTGCCCAAGAACGCGCACGTTTCGGCCTTTCTGGTGCCGACCGATACCCCGGGGCTAAGCATTGGTTCGTCGGACAAGAAGATGGGCCAATCGGGCAGCCATATCGCCGATGTGATCATGGAAGACGTCGCGCTGCCGGCCGATGCCCTGCTCGGTACCGAGGAAGGTAAGGGCTTTGGCTTTGCGATGCAGAGCCTCGATAACGGGCGCATTTCGGTCGGCGCGATGGCCACCGCAATGGCCCGCCGCGCGCTCGATTCAGCGCTCCGCTATGCCAATGAGCGCAAGGCGTTTGGCGAACCGATTGCCAATTTCCAGCTGATCCAGCAAATGCTGGCAGATAGCGAGATCGAGATTTACGCCGCCGAATGCATGATGGACGACGTCACCCGCCGCGCTGATGCGGGCGAGAATGTGCTGCGCAAGGCGGCGGCGTTCAAGGTCTTCGCCAGCGAGATGTGCGGGCGAGTGGTTGACCGAGTGGTGCAGATTTACGGCGGCGCAGGTTACCTGGCCGAATACGATGCCGAACGGTTTTTCCGCGATGCGCGGGTGCTGCGGATATATGAAGGCACCACGCAGATCCTTCAGCTCCAGATCGCCAAACATATGCTGCGCGAATGGGCGGCACAATAGATGTACGATATCCTCTCAGGTCTGAAGATCATCGAGGTTTCCAGTTTCGTCGCTTCCCCCACGGCTGGGCTCTATTGCGCGCAGTTCGGGGCCGACGTTGTTCGGATCGATCACACCGCCGGTGGGCTCGATTATGATCGCTACATGATGACCCCGGAAGGGCGCTCGCTGTCATGGGAAAACCTCAACCGCGCCAAGAAGAGCGTCGCGCTCGATCTGCAATCGGGCGAGGGCCGTGAACTCGCGGCTGAACTGGTCCGCGCCACCGGACAGATGATTACCAATCTGCCGCTGAACAGCTTTCTCTCGCATGAGAAGCTGGCCGAAGGGCGGGCTGACCTCGTGTCGGTGCGGATCATGGGCTGGCACGATGGGCGGCAGGCAATGGACTTCACTGTCAACGCCGCCTCGGGCTATCCGTTGATGACCGGGCCAGAGGACTGGGACGCCGCCAGCGCCGCACCTGTTAATCAGGTGCTGCCCGCTTGGGATTTCATCACCGGGGCCTACTGCGCCTTTGCGCTACTGGCGGGACTGCGCCACCGCGATGCGACCGGCGCGGGGGTTGAGATGCGCGTGCCGCTGGGCGACGTTGCCATCGGGACCATGGCCAATGCCGGAGCGATGGCCGAAATGCTCTATCGCGGCGGTGACCGTGAACGGCTGGGCAATGCGATTTGGGGCGCTTTCGGGCGCGATTTCGTCAGCCGTGATGGCAAGCGCTTTATGGTCGCTGCCCTGACACCAAAGCAGTGGAAGGCGACGGTTGAAGCGTTTGGACTGACGGCTGAAGTGGCCGCGCTCGAAGCCCAATTGGGCGTCAGCTTCCTCGCCAGCGATCACCAGCGTTTCGTCAATCGGCACCAGTTGTTTGACCTGTTCCAGCACGCGGCTAGCGGCGTGGACTATGCCGATCTCGCCGCGCGACTGGCCAAAGCCGGGGCGACGTTTGAGCGCTATCGGACCATGTTCGAAGCCGCGAACGATCCAGAATTGGTGACGGACAATCCGCTGTTCGGGCCGAGCCCCGCCAACCCCAGCGGGTTCAGCTATCCCGCGACCCGCTCGTTTGCCAACATCCCGCAGCAAGCGGTCAGTGATCCCAAACCGGCACCGTATCTTGGCGAGCACAGCGAACAGGTACTGGCCGAGCGACTGGGCCTGTCATCCGGCGAAATCGCCAAACTGATTGACCGGGGTGTGGTTGGAACTTCAGATAAGGACACGAAATGACTCTACGCCGCGCCGCCATTGTCGCTCCGATCCGCACCGCCGTCGGCAAGTTTGGCGGCAGCCTGGCCCCGCTGACCGCCGGGCAATTGGGCGCAACCATCCTGAAAGCGTTGATGGAGCGCACCAAGGTTGACCCGGCCCGCGTCGACGATGTGATCTTTGCGCAAGGGTACGGCAACGGTGAGGCGCCGTGCATTGCGCACTGGTCGTGGTTGCTAGCGGGTCTGCCCGAGGAAGTGCCCGGCTATCAGCTCGACCGGCGCTGCGGATCGGGCCTACAGGCGATCGTCAACGCGGCGATGATGGTTCAAACAGGGGTTTCGGACGTGGTCGTTGCGGGCGGCTGCGAGTCTATGTCCAACGTAGAACATTACTCCACCGACATCCGCAAAGGCGTGCGCGCTGGGAACCTGACCCTGCATGACCGGTTGACTCGCGGCCGGGTGATGAGCCAGCCAGTCGAGCGCTATGGCGTGATCAGCGGGATGATCGAAACCGCGGAAAACCTCGCCAAAGACTGGAACATCAGCCGCGAAACCTGCGATGCCTATGCCGCGCGCAGCCACCAACGTGCTGCTGCCGCCTGGGCCGAAGGAAAGTTCGCCGACGAACTGGTTCCGGTCGAAATTCCGCAGAAGAAGGGCGATGCCCTGATCTTCGATCACGACGAAGGCTACCGCGCCGATGCCACAGCAGAATCGCTGGGCAAGCTGCGCGCACTGGAAGCCAAAATGCCTGGCGCAGTTGTCACTGCCGGCAACGCCAGCCAGCAGAACGACGCCGCTGCGGCCTGTTTGGTAGTGGCCGAAGACAAATTGGAAGAGCTTGGCCTTGAACCCATCGCCTGGTTCCATTCATGGGCGGCTGCGGGCTGTGATCCCAGCCGGATGGGCTATGGACCGGTCCCAGCGACTGAGCGGCTGTTTGCCCGCAACGGGCTATCGATGAATGATATGGGCCTGATTGAACTCAACGAAGCCTTTGCGCCGCAAGTGCTGGCCTGCCTCAAAGGTTGGGGCTGGTCGGATGATGACAGCCGCCATGACATTCTGAACGTCAACGGTTCGGGCATTTCGCTGGGCCATCCGATTGGCGCGACCGGTGGGCGCATATTGGCCAATCTGTCCCGCGAAATGCAGCGCCGCGATGTGCGCTATGGCCTTGAAACGATGTGCATCGGCGGCGGGCAGGGGATTGCAGCGGTGTTTGAAAAGGCATGAGCATTGATCTGAGCCATGTTCTGGGTGCCGCCCAAGGCTATCGCGAAATCGCTAAAACTGCGCTGGCCGATATCGACCCGGCGCACCAGCGTGCGCACCACGGTTTTGCGTGGATCGCAACCAGTGTCGCTGCTCTTGAAGCGGTGCTCGGTTGGCTGGAAAGCAACGACGGCGGGACCGAGCTGGACTGTCAGATTGCGCTGCTGGC
>JANMHL010000052.1:0-6326 GCA_031375125.1 Novosphingobium sp.
CGATCAGCCGCCATCCGTTCCAGAATCTTGTGGCTGTAATAGAGCGTTGCAGGCATCAGATCGGGGGTTTCGTCGGTCGCATAGCCGAACATGATCCCCTGATCGCCGGCCCCTTCATCCTTGTTGCTGCTGGCGTCGACACCTTGCGCAATGTCCGCCGATTGGCCGTGCAGGCGGTTGATGAATTCGAGCTTTTCCCAGTGGAACCCGTCCTGCTCATAACCAATTTCACGCACTGTCTGGCGCACCGTGGCTTCAATTTCTGCCTGCGCGCCGGGGGCCCATTCGCCATTTTCAAACACGCCCTTGCAGCGGATTTCGCCGGCCAGCACCACCAACTGGGTGGTGGTCAAGGTTTCGCAGGCGATCCGCGCCTCTGGGTCTTTCGACAGGAACAGATCGACGATCGCGTCGGAAATCTGGTCCGAGACTTTGTCCGGATGGCCTTCGGAAACGGATTCGGAAGTGAACAGGTAGTCAGTGCGCATGGCGATCCCGATATAAAGGAAGCTTTATGTGTTACTGAGCTCTAGCCCTGACGGCGTCGCCGCGCAACCATCGACAAGCCAAGAAGTGCTATTGCCCAGACAAGCGAAAGGCCATTGCCCGCCAGCGCAAACAGCGTCGGTTGATGCGCTGGCGGGATCAGCCCGTCGCGGCGATCGGCCACCCGCAGCGGGATCGACTGGCGCACTGTGCCGCTGGCATCGATCACTGCACTGATCCCGGTGGTGGTCGCGCGGATCACCGGCAGGCCTTCTTCGATTGCCCGCAACCGGGTCTGCGCCAGAAACTGCGGCGACGCCCAGTCGCCGTACCAGCCCTCATTGGAAGGGTTGAAGATATAGTCCGGCCGCTGCTCCCGATCGGTCACTTCACCGGAGAATATAACTTCGTAACACAGCTGCATCCCGGCCTTGCCCCATGGTCCGAAATCGAGCGTGTGCGGGCCCGGCCCCGGCCAAAATTCGACATCGCCCGGCACAAACCGCGATAGCCCAAGCGGTTCGAGGACAAATTTGAGCGGGATGTATTCGCCATAAGGCACCAGATGCGACTTGTCATAGGTGCCGCGGATCGCGCCCTGCCCATCGATCGCGGTGACCCCGGCGCGGGCGCCGACCACTTGGCCGCCTTTCAATTCCAACCGGTCGTTCCCGGTCAGCAGTAAGGTATCAGGGCCGAGCAGCCGCCCAATCCGGGCTCGCGCTTGATCGGGGTCCGCACCATAGGTTGTGGCCCGGTACCATGACTGGGGATAGCCCCGAACCAGATAGTCGGGCAGGCCAGATTCGGACCAAAACACCAGCCGCCGCTGTCCGGCCTGCTGCGGCTGGCTGAGCTTCATTGCGCGCTGAAACGTCTCTTCAAACCGGGCCGGATCGTGCAGTTCGTCCTGCCCGACATTGGCCTGAACCAAGGTATAGGCCTGGGTTCCTTGACGCGAATCGGTCGGGGTCGGGATCAGGAACAACGCCAGCGGCCCTGCGACCAGCACTGCCCCGCGCCAATCGGCCTTGCGGCGATATGCAGCCAGCATCCAAGCCCCGGCCAGTAGCACGACCAGCCCCGACAGCGCATAAGTGCCCAGCCCCTTGGCGAGGAAGGCCAGCCCCGGATTGGCCTCGCTCTGCAGCGTGATCGCCGCCAGCGGGTTCCAGGGAAAGCCAGTCAGCACCCAGCCGCGCAGCCATTCGGCCACGATCCAGCTGGCGGCAAAGGCCAGTATCAGCGCGCCGCGATGGCCCTTGCCGAGCAGCCACCCGCCAAGCGCAGCCAATCCGGGGAACACCGCCAGCACGGCTGCCAAGCCGACAACCGCAAATCCGCCCAGCCACACCGGCATTTCGGACTGATAGGAAAAAGCCGTGGCGAGCCAGTTCATTCCGATCGAAAAATGGCCCAGCCCGAACAACCAGCCGAGGACAAACGCCCGCCGCCGGGTTTCGGCGTGGGCCAGCAGTTCGATCAGTAGCGCGAACGCCCCTAGCGTCAGCGGCCACAGCTGCAGCGGTTGAAACCCGGTGGCGGCCAGCGCACCCAGCGCCAACGCCAATTTGCGCGGATGGCGAAAGAGTATTTCCACCGCGCACATCCTGCGTTGGATCAGTTCACGGGTTCAAGCGCTTCGCCGGCCGATGGCTTGCGCCGCGGCGCGCGCTTGCGCGGTTTGGCTTCGGCATCATCGGCGCTGTCAGCGACAGTCTCGCTGCGGCTGACTGAGATCGCCGGCGGCAAGGATGCAGGGTCGAGCCCGGCGGGGGCATTATCGCCATCATCCCGGCGCGGCCGGCTTTCGCGGCGCGGGCGCAGACCCTGACGGCTGCGGCCTTCCTGCACGAACGGATTTTCTGGCGGCTCGTAAGGATTGGCATCAACCGTTTCGGCTTCGGCCACCACTTCAGGCTCGGCCGGAGCCGGACGCGGCGCACGTTCGGTGCGGGTATCATCCCGGCGCGGGCGATCTTCGCGGGGACGCTCGTCACGCGGAGCGCGCTCTTCGCGGGGGGCGCGCTCTTCACGGGGACGATCATCGCGCGGCGGGCGGTTGTAGCTGGGCTGATCGAAGCTAGGGAAATCGCTGTTCGAGGTAAAATCACCAGCGTCATCGGCCTCATCGCCTTCGGGCCAGCGTTCACCCGGCGCGCGATTGCGGCCTTCTTCGAGGCGGACCCGGGTATCGGCCGTGACCCGGAAATAGTGGTCGGCGAATTGCAGGTAATATTCGGCCTGGACCCGGTCCCCATTGAGGTGGGCATCTTGGGCCAGCTTGCGATACTTTTCCAGCATCTGCGGGGCATTGCCGCGCGCCCGGCTATCAACCCGGTTGAGCTGTTGCCCGCCATTACCGCCGCCCGGACGATTGGTGCGCCCGCGCCTGCGGTTGTTGTTATTGCTGCCGTTGCTGTTGCTGCTATTGCCACGATTATTGTTGTTCAAGGGTAAGTTCCCGTATGAGCGGCCTGTCTGGCAAAGCCGGACGTGTCTGCCGCTAGACCCTGAGCCCCGGCCGCAACGTACGGCCCGGGTTCCGACATCTGCAGGCGGGCAAAGCAAAGCGCATGGCCCAAAACGCAAATGGTGGAGACGACCGGCGGGACACGTCAAAAAGCGGTCCTGCGCTGGTCTGGATTGGGCTTAGGCCAGCCCGTCGACCTTGCCAAGCGCTATTTTAAGCGCGAGCGCGCGGGGGCGCCCGCCCAGATCATGGTGCAGCGCCGCTGTAAACCCTGCATCGCGGGCAATCGCGCTGACGGCTTCGGCCTGGGTGTAGCCGATCTCGACCAACGCCGCCCCGCCCGGGGCCAGCAATGCCGGCAGTTGCGGGATCAGCACGCGGTAATCGTCCAGCCCCTCTGGCCCGGCAAACAGCGCTTCGGCGGGTTCGTGGTCACGCACCGTCGGCTCAATCTCAGCGGCATCCTCGACATAGGGCGGATTGGCTAGGATCAGATCAAACCGCCCGATCTGCGCGGCCCAGCCTGCCTCATGCCAATCGGCCAGCGCAAAGCTGGCCCGGTCCGCCAGCCCCAGCCGCGCGGCGTTGGTTCGCGCCACCGCCAGCGCGGCCTCCGAACGGTCCATGCCGAGGCCCGAGGTGTTCTTCATTTCGGCCAGCTCCGCCAGCAGCGGTGCGCCCGAACCCGTCCCGCAATCGAGCACCCGGTGCGCGCCGGGCACGGCCGCGATGGCTGCTTCGACCAGCACTTCGCTATCGGCGCGGGGGATCAGCACATCGGGAGTGACCAGCAGATCGAGCCCGTAAAAGCCCTGACAGCCGACGATATAGGCGACCGGCTCCTGCGCCGCGCGCCGCGCAACCAGGGCATCGAACGCCTGCGGCACCGGATCGGTCATCCGCCGCAGGAACAAGTCTGAGCGGCTGACATCGAGCGCATGAGCCATCAACACTTCGGCATCAAAGCGGGCGCTGTCGGTCTTGGCCCCCAGCAGTTCGGTGGCGGCGCGCAGCGCCTGCGCGACGGTTTGAGCGTCAGGCAAGGTCACTCACCCAGCGCTGCCAGCCGCTTGGCCTGGTCCTCGGCAATCAGCGCGTCGATCATCTCGCCAAGTCCCGTGCCTTCGAGGATTTCGGGCAAGCGGTGCAGCGTCAGATTGATCCGGTGATCGGTCACCCGGCCTTGCGGGAAGTTGTAAGTGCGGATGCGTTCGCTGCGGTCGCCCGAACCGACCATCGCCTTGCGTGCGGCAGCTTCCTCGCCCTGCGCCGCGTCGCGCTGCGCCTCAAACAACCGGGCGCGCAGCACCTTCATCGCCTGGTCCTTGTTCTTGTGCTGACTGCGGCCGTCCTGGCAGGTCACCACCGTGCCGGTCGGCAAGTGGGTGATCCGCACCGCAGAATCGGTGGTGTTGACGTGCTGCCCGCCCGCGCCCGACGCGCGGTAGACGTCGATCTTGAGGTCACGGTCATTGATCGTAACGTCAACCTCATCGGGTTCGGGCAGGACCGCGACCGTCGCGGCACTGGTGTGGATCCGCCCGCCGCTCTCGGTCACCGGAACGCGCTGAACCCGATGGACGCCAGATTCGAACTTCAGTTTGGCGAACACGCCATTGCCATTGATCTGTGCGACCACTTCCTTGAAGCCGCCGATATCGCTGGCGCTGGCGCTGACAATCTCGATTTTCCAGCCCTGTTCAGCGGCATAGCGCTCGTACATCCGCAGCAGATCAGCCCCGAACAGCGCCGCCTCATCGCCCCCGGTTCCGGCCCGGATTTCGAGCATGGCTGAGCGCGAATCGGCGCTGTCACGCGGCAGCATCGCAATGGCGAGGGCGTGTTCGGCCTCGGGCAGCTTGGCGTTTAGGTCGCCCATTTCCTCGGCGGCAATCGCGCGCATATCGGGATCGTCGAGCAACGTTTCGAGTGCGGCGATTTCTACGCGCAACGCAGCGACCGCTGCGGCGGCCTTGGCCACCGGCTCCAGCTCGGAATAGTCGCGGCTGGCGGCGATGAAGTCCTTGCCCTCCAACTGGCCCGAAGCCAGCCGCGCCTCGATCTCAGCGAAGCGGGCGGCGAGTTGGTGCAGGCGGGTGTCGGTGATGGTCACTGCGAGAATCGCATTCCGATTTCTGTCATTTTGGCGAACAGTTCCTCGGCATCGACCGCTTGTGTACGCACAGCCGGCTTTCCGTCGTGGTCTGCGAAGCGAAATATGCCCCGAGGAAAGAGTTTTACTGCTTTATCAAATCGCTTCTTCGGAGATCCTGAAGCCAAAATCTCGACCGAATATCCATCGTTTCTAAGTTCTCGTGCAACCGAGTTTGCCAAAGGCAGAAACGCATCGTTTTCTGCCACAATTGCAACATCTAGTTGAACTTCCTTTGGTTCCCCGACCAACATCGCAAGTCGCTCAATCCCAGCCGCCCAGCCGACCGCAGGTGTCGGCGGCCCGCCAAGGCTTTCCATCAACCCATCGTAGCGCCCACCGCCCAGCACAGTGCCCTGCGCGCCCAGCCGGTCGGTGACGAATTCGAACGCGGTGTGGCGATAATAGTCGAGGCCGCGGACCAGCGATTGCGAGCGGGCCCAGGCCACGCCCGCCGCATCCAGTCCGCTGGTCACCGTGCCGAAAAAGTCCTGCGCCTCCCCGCTCAGGAAATCGTCGATCTTGGGTGCACCGGCCACAAACGCCTGATCGCGCGGATCCTTCGAATCCAAAATCCGCAGCGGATTGCGTTCCAGCCGGTCTTGCGAATCTTCGCTGAGCTCACCTTTCACCGCGCGGAAATATTCGACCAGCGCCGCGCGCCAGCTATCCCGGCTGGCCCCATCGCCCAGCGTGTTGAGCATCAAGGTCACGCCGTCGGCGATCCCCAGTTCCTTCAGCAGCTGATCCGCCATCACCAGCAGTTCAACATCGGCCTGCGGTTCGCCCGCGCCGATGATTTCGGCGTCGAGTTGGTGGAATTGCCGATAGCGGCCCTTTTGCGGGCGTTCATAGCGGAACAGCGGCCCGTGGGTGGCGACCTTCAGCGGCGCGTGCTGCTGCCAGCCGTTGGTGATGTAGGCGCGCGCCATCCCGGCGGTGAATTCCGGGCGCAGGGTCAGCGAATCCCCGCCGCGATCCTCGAACGAGTACATCTCTTTCGAGACCACATCGGTAGTCTCGCCGATGCTGCGGCTGAACACCTCGGTCTTTTCGAACACCGGCATTTCGACCCGGCGGAAGCGGTAGAGCTTACGCACCCGTTCGAAGGTTTCGACCACATGCGCGAAAGCCTCGGCCTCTGCGCCGAAAATGTCCTGGGTGCCGCGAATGGCCTGCGGGGTAGTACTCATGGCGCTCGCCCCTAGCCCGTAT
>JANMHL010000090.1:0-9375 GCA_031375125.1 Novosphingobium sp.
CTTGCCCTCGGCAACCACGCCCGATCCTTCTTTGAACAGGTCCGGCGCGATCCCCTTGAACACCACCGGCACGCGGGCCTTGTCGTCGTTCACGATGAACCGGATGGTGACGCCATCGGCGTCGGTCTTGAGCGATCCGGCTTCGACCATTCCGCCGAGCCGCACTGCCCGATCCGGCGCGGGCGGATTGGCCGCCATTTCAGCGGGCAAGTAAAAGAACGAAGCCTGCCCGCGCAGTGCCCATGCCGCCAGCAGCCCTGCGCCAATCAACGCGGCAACTGCGATCAGCACCAATACCAGCCGCTGGTGTTTGGCCTTTAACGGCATGCTCATGGCTTGCGAGCCTTGTCCTTGCGGGCTTCGGCCCGGTCCATTGCCAGCCAGCTTGCGCCGATCAGCGCGGCAGTGCCAATCACCGCCACCGCATAGGATGCCAGCACAAAGCCCCAGTGGTTCAAATTCTCAACCATCGGCGGCCTCCATCGCCCGGCGGCGCAGCCGAGCCTCGGCCTGTGCTTCGGCCAGAATTGCCCGCATCCGCATCAGCACAACCGCGCCAAAGATCAGCGAAAAGCCGATCGTTGCGGCGAGCAGCCCGTAAAGAAATTCCGGTGCCATCTCGCTCTTGCCCAGACTGATCGAGGGCGGCTGGTGCAGACTGTTCCACCACAGCACTGAAAAATGGATGATCGGAATATTGACCGCCCCGACCAGCCCGAAAATCGCCGGAAGCCGCGATCCGCCGGCGCCGTCACGATTGGCCGCATCGGCCAGCGCGATATAGCCGCAATAGAGGAAGAACAGCACCAGCATCGAGGTCAGCCGCCCATCCCAGACCCACCAGGTCCCCCAGGCCGGGCGGCCCCATAGCGATCCGGTGATCAGGCACACCAGTGCAAAGAACGCACCGGGCAAGGCAACTGCCCGCGCCGCGATCCCGGCCAGCGGATGGCGCCAGACCAGTTCGGCCAGACTGGCCAGCGCAATCGCGCTCCACCCGCCCATGCCTAGCCAGGCGGCCGGCACATGGACGAACAGGATCCGCACCGAATCGCCTTGTAGCCGCTCAGCCGGAGCGCCCCATAGCCCCCATCCGAGCGCAGCCAGCGTTAGCGCGACCCCGGCCAGCAAAAGCGGCACAGTCAGTAGCCGCGCGAGGCGCAGGAAACGGGCGGGATTGGCGAAGCCGTGCATGGAAAAGGGTCAGGACCTACGAGATCACAATAGCTCTGCGCCACGCTTTGGCAGGGGCGCTGCCTCGCGGCAAGCGCCAAGTCGCCCCATAAGCGATCACGCGCATTGATGTATCGCAAAGGGATAAAATGGGGCGATCGATGGGTCTCGAACCCACGACCTCCGGTACCACAAACCGGCGCTCTAACCAACTGAGCTACGATCGCCACAGCCCGGATCACCAAAGGCGATTCAGGCAGGGGCGCGCATTTGCACAAAGGTCGGGCGATGGGAAGGGAAAACTGCTGGCCTCTGGCAGCGGAAGACCAATCGAACGATCAACCGGGCCGCACCGTGAAAGCCTGAGCCGGTGATTTTTCAGGCTTGGCGCAATTGGCGCTGCCCGCTCCAGCGCATCACCGTTTCCAGATTGTTAACCAGCGGTTCCTAACATCATCCTGAAACATCCTTATAAGGGACTTGGAAGTGGCCGCTAAGTTGAAGATCGATCCTGCGCTGCAGCGCCAACCCGTTCTCCAAACCCGCCGGGCGACGCGGCTGCGTTCGCAAGCCCGGGCGTTGATCCGGTCCAGTCATGGCGACCGGGGCAAAGCGTTGATCCGCGACGTTTCCGTCCACGGCTGCAGCCTCGATACCGATGCGACCTGGCTGCGGATGGGTCAGTTCGTATCGCTGCGGCTGTCGAACGAATGGACCATTCAGGCGATCGTCCGCTGGTTCCGTGATGACCGCGCCGGAGTCGAATTCCTGCGCCCGATCACCGACGCCGATGCCCGCGAGATTTCCGGCGACTGAGCAGACAACACCGGTGATGTATAGCAAAAGGGCGGCCCCGCTGGAGCCGCCCTTTGCATTTGGACAGGACTGATTGCTCAGCCCTTTTTGAGCGAAAGTCCGCCGAAACGCTTGTTGAACTGGGCAACGCGGCCGCCCTGATCGATCTGGCGCGTACCGCCGGTCCAGGCCGGGTGCGAGGTGGGATCGATTTCGAGAACCAGCGTGTCGCCTTCCTTGCCCCAGGTGGAGCGGGTTTCAAACACGGTGCCATCGGTCATCTGGACCTTGATGGTGTGGTAGTCGGGATGTCCTTCGGCCTTCATCGCAATATCTTTCGCTAGCGACCGGTTCCGACCGGTCTGAAATAGGAAGCGCGGCCCTTAGCCGCGACATTCAGGAAAATCAAGCAGCAGGTGCGTCGGCAATCATCGCGGTGAACTTCACTTCGCAGGTCACTTTGCCCTCAATCGATGCTTTGCCCCAGAACTTGCAGACGCGGCTGCGTTTCTGGACGAACCCGGCCTCCAGCGTCAGCAGCACGCCCGGTTCCACCGGCGCGCGGAACTTGGCCTCTTCGATCGCCATGAAATAGACCAGCTTGCCAGTCCCAGCCAGGCCGAGGCTTTCAATCGCAAGGATCCCGGCGGCCTGCGCCAGGGCTTCGATCTGCAGCACGCCGGGCATGATTGGGCGGCCCGGGAAGTGACCTTGGAAAAAGCCTTCGTTGAAACTGACCGCTTTGATCGCGGTTATCGTCTCTTCGCTGACTTCGATCACCCGATCGACCAGCAGCATCGGATAGCGATGCGGCAGGGCAGCCAGAATCTTCGGAATATCATAGGCCGAAGATCCGGCTGCTGCTGGCTCGCTCATCATTGCCCCCTGGCGTTTGGCTTAACGGCCTTCGGGCTGCGGCCCAACCGGACGCGGCGCGGCTGGCTTTGGCGCTGCCGGAGTGGCAGCGGCAGGGCGTGGCTGCTGGGCCTGGCCCTGTGCGGCCTGCTGTTCCCGCACTGCGCGCGGCACCCAGCCCTGCGGCGGAACCAGATTGGCGGACGGGATCAGCACGTTCAGCTCGGCGATGATCGCCGGGCTGAGTTCATAGGCGTTGGTCCGCGCCAGCACCGCATCCGGGCCGAGCAGAATGGTGATCCCGCGCTTTGCCATCGCGTTCTGGACAGCCTGATCGAGCTTTTCAGCGATCTGTTCGACCACATAGGCTTCCGATAGCGTGATCGGCATCCGGAGCCGCTGCAGCTCTTCCTTGGCCTGCGCTTCAAACTGCTGGATCCCGGCATAGCCCTGCTGCAGCACTGCATCGGGCTTTTTCGCGGTCCGATCGGCGTTGAATTTGTCGATCATCACCTTGAGCTGGGCATCAAGCTGGGCGGCGCGGGCGTTGTAGGCATCGACGGTCGCCTTGAAGGTAACCGGGCGCTGCTGCTGGGCCACCAGATAGGCGTTCGAATTGACGATCACCGCATCGAGATTGGCGACAGCCAAGCCGGGCACGATCGGGCCGCTGGCGGCAGGTGCGGCGGTAGCGGGAGCCGGGGCCGGCTTCTTTTGCGCAGCAAGCGGAGCGGCCATGGCGAGCACCAATGCGGTGCCGCACAGCGTCTTGAAAATCTTGGTCATCAGAACTGGGTTCCTACGTTGAAAGTAAAGGATTTGGTATCGTCGCCCTCAACCTTGGTCAGGGCATGGGCAAAGTCGATCCGGAACGGGCCGAACGGCGAGTTCCAGTTGACCCCGATCCCAATCGAAATACGCGGCTTGGGCGAATTGCCCACGAAGATTTCCCGGAACGCTGGCACGGTTGAGCCGATAGCGATATTGTTCGCGCTGACCAAGCAAGTCGGCGGCGTCGGATTAACCGGGTTGGTAACAGTTGAAATAGCCGATGGCGTGCAAACCGTGCCGACCAGCGCCGCAGCGTCAATTTGCGTATAGAGCGCTGACCCGGCTGGATCGCGTGACGGGATAAATATCCCGTTCGGGAACGGGCTGCTCTGCAACACTGGCGGTTTGATCCCCCAGACAGCGCCGATATCCATAAAGATTGACGGACGCAGGCCCAGTTCGCGCGCACCCGAGCCAAGCGGAATTTCCAGCTCCATATGGCCGAGGTAGTAATAACGGCCGCCCAAGGCATCATCGACCACCTGATCGCGGTTGGTAATAATCAGCGGGGTTGCCCCCGTGGTGTCAGCAGGATCGGCGATAATCGACTGGCGGATTACGCGCGGACCAACCCCGCGAATGTCGAACCCGCGCAGC
This sequence comes from Novosphingobium sp., assembly GCA_031375125.1. GTDB lineage: Bacteria > Pseudomonadota > Alphaproteobacteria > Sphingomonadales > Sphingomonadaceae > Novosphingobium. The sequence continues at coordinate 4,252 of JANMHL010000090.1, forward strand.
TGCGGCTCACCCAGATAGAACCGGTCGGTCAAGCGGATCGATTCCGTGCCGGTGGTGGTGTTGCCACCCCACGGCGCAATCGCCCCGGCTTCGCCCTTCAGCGAGAAGACAAAGCCCTTGGCGAGCGTGAAGTACTGTGCCGCATTGCCCCGGAACCGGGCGTACTTGACCGATCCACCCAGCCCGGCAAATTCCGTGGTAACCGAGAACGAACGGCCGCGCGACGGGCGATAGCGGTTGTCGAGCGTATCATAGATCAGCGTCACGCCCAGGATCGAGCTGGTCCGCTTGCCCAGAGCATCGCACAGATAGCGTCCGGCGATCAGCGGATCGCATTCGAGCAGCGGAGCATTCTGCCGGTCGGTAAAGTACTGGCTGCGATCAACGCTGATGTCATCATAGTTGAAGGTATAGCTGGCGACCGCCGAGATATATTCAGACAGTGGCACGCCCGCGCGGATCTGGAAGCCGGTGGTGGCCTGCTGATAGACCGTGTTGCGATTGTTGTTGTAGTAATTGAAGCTGTTCAGATCGCGGCGATAAACGTTGACGCCCAGGCTGACGTTCTTGTCGAACACATAGGGTTCGGTGAAGCTGAGATCGACCTGCTTTGAATAGTTCGAATAGGCCAGATTCAGCCCAATCGTCTGGCCGCGTCCACGGAAGTTGCGCTGTTCAATCGCGCCTTGGAAAATCAGCCCTTCGAGGCTGGAATAGCCAGCCGACAGCTGCAGCTGCCCGGTCGGCTTTTCTTCAACGTTGGCCTCAAGAATGATCCGGTCCGGAGCCGAGCCAGGCTTTTGTTCAATATCGAACTTTTCCTGGAAATAGCCCAGCGAGTTGATCCGCGCGGTCGAACGCTTGACCTGCAGCGAGTTGAACGCGTCACCCTCAGCCAGCCGGAATTCGCGGCGGACGATCTTGTCCTGCGTCAGCGTGTTGCCGTTGACGTCGATCTTTTCAACGTAGACCCGCGGCGCTTCGGCGATCGCGAAGGTCAGGCTCATGGTGAGCTCGTCCTTGTTGCGGGCATATTCGGGCCGCACATCGGCAAAGGCATAGCCAAAGGTGCCGAGCGTCTGGTTGAGCCGGTCGATGGTGTCTTCGACCATCTTGGCGTCATACCAATCGCCCTTTTTCATCGGCAACTGGCCCGCCAGCCGCTCGCCATCGAAATCACGCAGCTGGCTTTCGACCTTCACATCGCCGAATTTGTAACGCGGACCTTCTTCGACCACATAGGTCAGGATGAAGTCCTTCTTGTCGGGCGTCAGTTCGGCCACTGCCGACACGATCCGGAAATCGGCATAACCCTTGGTCAGGTAGAACTGGCGCAGCTTTTGCTGATCGAACGCCATCCGGTCCGGGTCATAAGTCGTGCCGGAACTGAGGATCTTGGTCAGCCCAGCTTCCTTGGTGATCATTTCCCCGCGCAGTTGGCCGTCGCTGAACGCGTCGTTGCCGATGATGTTGATCTTGCGAACCTTGGACTTGGGCCCTTCGCTCACTTCAAAGACAATATCGACGCGGTTCTGATCGAGCATCACCATCTTTGGTTCGACCGAAGCGGCGAACCGGCCCTGCCGCTTGTACAGCTCGATAATCCGGGCGACATCGGCGCGGACTTTTGACCGGGTGAAAATCTGGCGCGGGGCCAGCTTGATTTCGGGGACGATTTTTTCCGTCTTGATCCGCTTGTTACCTTCAAGGATGATCCGGTTGATCACCGGGTTTTCCTTGACCTCAATCGTCACCGCGCCGCCTTCGTTGCGGATCTGGACGTCGGCGAACAGTTCGGTCGCGAACAAGTCTTTCAGCGCCTGATCGCCTGCCGCCTGGGTATAGGGCTGGCCAATCCGCAGTTTGACATACGTGCGGATCGTATCCGGCTCTAGCCGCTGCGAGCCGACCACATTGATCGATCGAATCGTATCGGCCACCGCGGGCGCTTCAGCCACCGGGGTTGCTGCCGGGACGGGTGCTGCTGCCGCAGCGGGGGCGGCCTGGGCCAAGGCGGCCTGGGGCAAGCCGGCCAGGATCGTGGTTCCCATCAGCAGCGCGGCCATCGACAGGCGGGCGCTGAGGCCGGGGTTGCGATCCAGTTGGTCTTGATTCATCGACACGGCATTTCCCGTCTAAAATTGGCTGCCCGCAAACCGGCCAAAGCGTAGCCAGCCCGCAAGACGCAGACACGTTGCCGCCCTCTGCCCGATGCCCGCCATTGGATCAAGCGAAGTTGCGGCAACCTTCCGCAGATTTCCCTCACCCTGCCCCGTTCTTCAAGAGAAGAACAACGAGGCCAGGTCGTTGAATGTCACGAACGCTGCCACCGCCAGCATAAAGGCCATGCCGGTGCGGAACGCCCATTCCTGACTGCGCACACCCAGCGGTTTGCGGCGGACTGCTTCCGCGGCATACATTGCCAGGTGCCCACCGTCTAAGGTCGGGATTGGCAGCAGGTTGATGAATGCCAAATTAATTGAAATGAGCGCGGCGAACTGAACGAACGAAAGCCAGCCCATGGTCAGCGCTTCGCCCGAAAATTTGGCGATTTTGATCGGGCCGCCCATTTCCTTGACCGAACGATCACCGACCACGATCTGCTTCAGCCCGATGATCATCGTCCGCATGATCGAGACGCTTTCGGTAAAGCCGTAACCGACCGCGCTGATCGCGCCAATCTCGCGCCGCTCAATCAAGCCGCCTTCGACCCCCAGAAAGCCCAGCCGGGATTCGTTGCCAAAACGGTCTTTGACCACCCGTTCGGACAGTTTGACCGGCATCGTCATCGACCGTCCAGCCCGGTCAATCGTCACTTGGACCAGCTTGTTCGGATAGACCGTCACCGTGGTGACCATCTCCTGAAAACCGTCGATCTGTTTGCCATCAATCGCGGTGATCCGGTCACCTTCCTGCAGCCCGGCCGCACGCGCTGCGGAATTGGGACTGAACCCGCCAACCACCGCCGGATTGGACGGAACGCCAAAGGCCAGCCCGAACCCGGCGATAATCGTCACCGCAATCAGCAGGTTGGCCATCGGCCCTGCCAGCACGATCAGCGTGCGTTGCCACAGCGGCGCGCCGGGGAAAGTGCCCTTCAACTCCTCTGCACTGGCCCCTTCCAGCGCCGGATCAGGCTTACTGGTGGCATCGGCGTCGCCCGCAAACAGCACATAGCCGCCCAGCGGTACCGCCGCGATCCGCCAGCGGGTGCCGCGCTTGTCGATCCGGTGCCACAGCTCTTTGCCCATCCCGACCGAAAAGGTCAGCGCGCGGACACCAAACACCCGGGCCATCCAGTAGTGGCCCAATTCATGCAGCACGATCAGTGGCCCCAGCAGCAACAGAAAAGCGCCAAGGGTGAGCAGCAAAGAAGGAGATTCGATCAAGTTAAACAAGCTCCAGCAATTGGCGGGCCCGGCCCCGCGCCTCGGCATCGATGGCGATAACATCGCCCAGCGCAGCCGGTGCGGCGGGAGCATAGCGCCCGAGTAGTTCTTCGACCATTACCGAAATGCGGGTGAATGGCAGCTGTCCCGCAAGGAACGCGGCAACCGCAATTTCGTTCCCGGCATTAAGCACCGCGGGGGCCGCCCCGCCCGCCTCAGCCGCCAATCGGCACAGCCGGGTCGCGGGAAAGCGGGCTTCATCAGGCGCGCGAAAGGTCAGTTCGCCCAGCGCGGCCAGATCGAGCGGCGCGCACGGCGTATCCATCCGGCTTGGCCAGGCCAGGCACGAGGCAATCGGCACCCGCATATCCGACGGGCCGAGCTGCGCCAGCGTCGATCCATCGCGGTATTCGACCATCGAATGGACCACCGATTGCGGATGCACCACGATCCGCAGCTTATCGAGGCCGACCGGGAACAGATGATGCGCCTCGATCAGTTCGAGGCCCTTGTTGAACATCGTCGCGCTATCGACGCTGATCTTGGCGCCCATATCCCAGTTGGGATGCTTGACCGCCTGCGCCGGGGTGGCGGCGGCGAGCTGCTCCAGCGACCAATCGCGGAACGGCCCGCCGCTGGCGGTGAGCGTGATCGAGCGGACGTGATCGTAGGAATTGCCCGCAAGGCACTGGAAGATCGCGTTATGCTCGCTGTCCACGGGCAGCAGCGTGGCGCCGTGCTTGGCAACAGCGGCGGTCATCACGTCACCCGCCGAAACCAGCGCTTCCTTGTTGGCCAGCGCGACCGAATGGCCCTGCTCGATCGCCGCCATGGTCGGCGCGAGGCCCGCGCAGCCAACAATGGCGGCAAGCGTCAGGTCGGCCGGCCGCGCCGCCGCCTCAACCAAGGCCTCCGCCCCGCCCAGCGCCTCAATCCCGCTACCGTCCAGCGCCGCGCGCAGTTCCGGCAGGCACGATGCATCGGCGACAACCGCCAGCTCCGCGCCGAGTTCCCGCGCTAACTTGGCTAATTCCTGCGCCTGACAATTGGCGGTGAGCGCGACAACGCGCCACTTGTCGCGCTCCCGCCGGATCAGGTCCAGCGTGGATGCGCCAACCGAGCCGGTCGCGCCGAGGATGGTGATGGAGCGGGTCATAGCGCGAGCAATCGGGCCACAAACGGGACGATGCTTGCGACGAAACAAACGGCAATCAATCCGTCTGCTCGATCGAATAGGCCACCATGCCCCGGGATCAGATTGCTAGAATCCTTCGCGCCAGCTTTTCGTTTCATCCAGCTTTCAAAGAAGTCGCCACTTTGTGCCACGACCGCTATAATCGATCCGACGATCACATACTGGATAAACACTTCACCTATGGGAGCCACATCGGGGCCGCTGCAAGGACCATCAAAACCAAAAGTTCCTGTTCTAGGGAAAAAGAGCCGACACCAGCTGGATTCCCATGATTGATATGCAATTGCACTCAATATGCTTGCTCCAATCACGCCGCCAAGCAGCCCAGACCAAGTCTTTGACGGACTTATCTTGGGAGCAATTTTGGGCCCACCAAATGTCCTACCGGCAAAATAGGCTCCAATATCGGTTCCAACCACGCCGAGCATTATCATCAGCATGAATTTGAGGTCCGGATCATCCTCGCGCATCAAAATCAGCATGGCGGCGGCCAGTCCGATATAAAAAAGCCCGCCCAACAACCAGGCTGCCCGACCGATT
>JANMHL010000104.1:0-8930 GCA_031375125.1 Novosphingobium sp.
CGATCACGGCGGCGGCAGAGCTGAGCGCAACGGCGGAGTTGCGCGCCAAATATGCCGTAACAGTTTACCAGCAGGGCTGGCGGCTGGGCGGCAAAGGCGCGAGCGGGCGCAACGCCGCACTCGGCCAGCGGATCGAGGAGCACGGCCTGCACATGTGGCTGGGGTTCTATCAGAACGCCTTTGCGATGATCCGCGCGATCTATGCCGAATGGGACAAGACGCCGGACAACCCGTTCCAGTTGTGGAGTGATGCCTTCACCGCGCAATCGAACATTTCGCTGGGTGAACATGCGGCTGGCGGCTGGGACTTCTGGCAGATCCCGCTGCCGCCGTTGCCCGGAACGCCGGGCGATGGCGGGCACCTGACGCTGGCCGGAATGGCCGAAGCTTTGATCGAGTGGTTGATCGCGCGCCATGCCGAACTGGATGCGCCCAGCGCGCACCGCGCGGCGCAAAAGGTGCAGGGGCAGCTGCTGAACGGGGCCTGGCATTTGATTGAAGATGCCGTGGCCGTGGTGCGCGGCGAACTCGGCACGATCAGTCAGGATTTCGCCCGACTGCTCGAATCGATCGAGATCGGCTGGGCGGTTTTCAAGGGGCTCGTCACGGACGTTTTACCAAAGGGCCACGACGGTCTGCGGGCAATCGATCACCTCGATTTCCGGGCCTGGCTGATCTCGCACGGCTGCCCGCAAAGCGCGGCGCAATCGGCCCCGATCAAGGCGCTCTACGACCTTGGCTTTGCCTACCGCGACGGCGACTGCGCCCGGCCCGAGGCAGCCGCCGGGGTGGCGCTGTACGTGATGCTGAGCATGGGGTTGGGCGCGCGCGGGGCGGTGATTTACCGGATGAACGCCGGGATGGGCGATACGATTTTCTCGCCGCTCTATCAGGTGCTGAAAGCGCGCGGGGTGGCGTTTGAATTCTTTCACCGGGTCGAGGCGCTGCACCTTTCGCCCGATCGTAATCTGGTTCAGGCGATTGATCTGAACCGGCAGGTTGATCTGGCTGGGGCGGCCTATGATCCGCTGGTCGATGTGCCCTATGGCGCAGGCAAAGTGCTGCCGTGCTGGCCCTCAGCGCCCTTGTGGGATCAGGTCCAGGATGGCGCCGCGATTGCTGCCAAGCTAGCGGATGAGCAGCTCAACCTTGAGAACATCTGGTGCCAGCAAAGCGCCGGGACCCGCACGCTGAAACTGGGTGCCGATTTCGACCATGTCGTGCTGGGAATCTCGCTGGCGGGGCTGAAAGGCACCTGCGATGAATTGATCGCTGCGCACCAGCCGTTTGCGGCAATGGTTCAGGGGATCGCGACGGTCCAGACGCAAGCGCTGCAGCTGTGGCTGAACCGCGATACCGCCGGAATGGGCTGGGATCGCGGCCAGACCGTGCTGACCAGCTATGCCGATCCGCACAGCACTTGGGCCGACATGAGCCACCTGCTGACGGCCGAAAGCTGGCCGGGTGCGGGGCCCAAGAGCATTGCCTATTTCTGCGGGCCGCTGGCGGACAACGCCACCGCCGGGTGCTTGACCATGCCGAGCCCGCCCGCTTGCGCCGCCGCAGTTGCCGCGAAAATCGGGACCGATTGGCTGAATGCCAACGCCCCGGCGATGTGGCCTGCTGCCGCCGCAGCGGGTGGGTTTGATTGGCAGACGCTGTATGATCCTACCGGCGGCACCGGCCCGGCGCGGCTGACTTCGCAGTATGTTCGCGCCAATATCGACCCCAGCGAACGCTATGTGCTGAGCGTTCCGGGCACGGTCCACTTGCGGCTGGAATCGGGCAATTCAGGGTTCGCCAACCTGTTCCTAGCGGGCGACTGGACCCAGACCCGGATGAATTCGGGCTGCGTCGAAGCGGCAGTCGAAAGTGGGATGCGGGCCGCGCAGGCGATCAGCGGCTACCCGCAAACCATCTTCGGAACAGGGCTGGAAGGTTGAGGCAGCCGGGCGGGGCAGGCGGTTCGCCGCTGCCCACGGCCTTCCACACCTCACGCCCGTTGCTGGCTTCAAAGTCCATGTTGACCCAGCTGGCGAAGACCACCGGGATCGGGCCGCTGGTCGGCAGGCCGAGATAGCTGGCGATCGGATTGCTCGCCCAGTTGCCGATAGTCGCGCTGAACCCGGCAGGCAGCAGTCCGCCACCGTACAGCGCTTTGATCGTACAAGGCCCCTCGATCAGCGCCTGATAGCAGGCAAGGCTGCTGTCGGCGGCATCGCGGAACTGCTTGAGATTGACCACCTCGACTTGCCCCTTCAGCAAGTGCTCGAGCGTATCGAGGATCAGTCCGCCATCGCCAGGTGGAACTTCGCCATGCGCACCTTGCCACAACTCGTGCATCCCGCGCGCAAAACTCTCAACATCATGCCAGACTGCTTCCAGCCCGCCCGCCGCACCGGAGCCGGTGATCGTCACCAGCGGTTCGGTCCGGCCTTGGCTGCTGCGGGCGAGCGGATCATAGATCAGCGCCTGCGCCGAAAAGACCAACGGATCAGCGCTGTGATCAGCCACCGTCACATCGCCGGTCTGCTTGAAATAGCCCCAGATTTCGCGGCCCGTGGTCATGCCCTCGGATACGCTGATGGTGATATAGGGCATCCACATCCGGATCCGGTCGGGCTGCCCGGCGGGTCCGCGGACCAGCAGCGGAACCCAGAACGCCATTTCGTCATCGGGCTGCCAGCCGGTCACTTCGCCGCCTGAGGTCAGCCGGTCGGCGTGCATGAAAGTCACGAAAATCAGTTCGCCCAGCACGGTGTAACTGGCCGCGCCCTTGGTCGGCGCGTTGAGGAAATGATCGACTGTTGCTTGCAGCCGGGCGAGATCCACTACCTTCAGCGCAAAGGCATTGGTCATCGCCCCGCTGATGATCCCCGGCGCGGGGCTGCACTGTTCGGCAAAGCCAAGGGTCGGGACATAGGCGGGATAGGTCATGGCCACTGGCCCCCTTGCATGAAATTCTCGTACGGGATGACGGCCGGCGATCCGCAGATCGCCCGTGACGCCGCCTTGCCCGACATCGTCGCGCTTTCGACGCAGGCGGTGTTGGTCCCGGTGCGAGTCCAATCGCCCGCCAGCACCAGATTGATAAAGCCGGAATCGCCGGGCTTCAGGCGAAACTGCGTGGTCCCGCTCCAGGTGCCCGGGCAGCATTCGGTCGGGTCGATATTGGCGCGCAGGAACTGATCGCTCAGCCGGGCCGCGCCATTGCCTGCGCCGCCATAAAGCAGCGCCCAATCGATCCCGTTGCTGCCGGGCGCGACCGCGTTCGGCCAGATCGTCGCGGTATCATTCTCCAGCCAATGCTGGACCCGCGCCTGCACCCCGGCCAGTGCCTGCGCCGGTACGCCTGTGTCGCTGGCAGGCCGGGTAAAGGCCTGGGTGTTGAGCGGCCCGCACAGGTAGTGGAGCGACTTTGGCGGATCGCCGGCCGGCCAATCCTCGTGGCCAATCGAACCAGCCATCGCCGCCCAGACATCGAGCGGCTCGACCGCGCCGACCATCGCCGGGCTGGCCGCGTTCCAGCCCAGTTCGGCCAGATCCTTGGTCAACCACAGCTGTTCGGCATGGGTCGGGACCACGCCGATATTGCCGGTCATCGCGGCAAAGGCGGGTGAGGCGGCGATCAGTTCGGCGCAGGGGCTGGCCTCACCATTGCCGAAATCCTTGAACGCACCGAGCGACAGGCCAAGCACGACCTTGTCGAAATGTTCGCCCAGCAGCAGTGTTTCGACCGGGCGCTGATAAGCGTCAGGATAGACCGCCCAGTGGCTTTCAAAATTGGTCCCTGCAGCTTGGAGCGCCGCGCCATCGGTCAGCTGATCCCAGAACGGCTCGCTCGGCCAGCAAGGCAGGCCTTTGACCGTAAATAACGGGTCGTAACCGTCAGGCGCGGCGGCCTGCCGCTCGATTTCGATCCGTTCCACCCAGTTGCGGTTTTCGGACAGGCGCAGTGATTTGACCTTGGCAAAGAACTCGAACTTGACCCCGCGGTCCTTCAGCACCTGATAGAGCGGGCCGACCACCACTTCGCCCATCCCGGCCTGCATCAGATAGAGCACCGCGCCTTTGTAGCCGGTGCAGATCCGGATGCAGCAGCGCAGCGCGGCCCCGGCGGCGAAATCGGCAGCCATTTGGGAGTGGCCGCCCGCGTCCTCGAACTGACGATAGGCAAAGGCCAGATCATAGAGCGCGCGCAGGAACGGTTGGCGCGGGGCGAGCAAGCCATTGGTGTCGCGGGTCGCCCGGATTGCCTCTGGCGCGCCATTGGCGACCAGCCAGTCCATAAATTCAAACCCATCAATCCGGTTGAGATCGAAGTCCTTGAGCAGGCCGTATTGGGGATTGAGGAACCCACGCAGACAGGCGAGGCCAATCTCGATCATTTCGAGCACCAGCGCCGCAATCAGCCCGGCATCGCCCGGCTGGCTGCCGATCTTGCGGAACTGCGCGGTCATTGCATCCAGATGGTGGTGGATGGTCCGCAGCTGCAGTTCGTTATCCAGCGCCGCGTCGCTCGCCAGCTTGCCCGCCGCGCGCCGGATCAGCAGCATCCGCCAACCGATGCATAGCGCCCGCAGCGGGTTGCCGCCAAACACTTCGCGGATCAGCTGCTCCAGCATTTCCAGCGCGGCGCGGATCGCATCGAGCGCGCTGACCGGGTGAATGCCCGGCTCCAGATCGTTGGTCGGCCAGGTGACCGGAACCCAAGTGCTGCCATCGCCGACCCCGACGGGGGTAAAGCTCTGCGGTTTGAACGCGTCACTCCAGGCCTGAAACGGACTGTCTGGCGCAAGGCCTTTGGCCTTCAGTTCGGCGAAGACATCTTGGATCACCTGAAAGGCGTTGTCGTAGAACCCCAGCCAGACGTGCAGGCCGTGCTCCTCGATCCGCAGGCCTTTGGCGGGATCCAGATTGCGCCCGGTCGCGCCTTTGCCGCCCAGCCGCCAGCCTATCTGATAGAGCGTAACATCGTACTTCGCGCGCAGTTCGGGTGTGCTGGTCAGCTCCCACGCGGTGATCAGCGAGCCGACTCCCCCGCCCAGGATGGCGATCTTTTCCTTAGGCATCGGTCCGGCCCTCATGCTGCCAGGGCCACAGCGGCAGGTCGGTCCGCTCGGCGAAGAGCTTGAAGGTGGCGAACAGGAACGGGATGCCCATCACGAAGGGTGAAATCAGGTGGATATCCTCAATTTCAGGATAGCCCAGCCAAGCGTCGATCAGCGCCATCATGCCGTAGGCGCCGACCGGTAGAAACGCCATCATCCGCGACCGGTATCCCTCCAGCGGGCGCAGTGAAATCCGCCGTTCGAGCAGGCGGTAAATCAGGAACACCACGAACGCGGTGGCCATCCACCCGGCGAAATTGCGCAGCGGCACGCCAAAGTGGACCCCGCCTTCTTTCCAGACCCAGGCCGGATGGCCGAGGGTCGCCTCATTCAGCCCTTTGGCCTGGCACCAATCAGCGCTGCCGCCGCCGGGGTAAAAGCTCATCACCGGGTCCATCGTGATGTCCCACGCGGTCATGATCAGCGCGCTGAGCAGCGACAGCCAGACGATCCAGGTGGTGTCACGCCGGGTCGAAACCGGCTTCGCCTCGGTCAGGATATTGGTCACCACATAGCTGGGGTAGAACATCATGTACCAGGCGAACGGGATCAGCGCCGGAACCCGGCCCAGAATCTTGGGGCCCAGCACATCGGTGTAGCAATAGGGGCCGAACAGGATGCCAGTGCTCTCGCCATAATATTCGGCGCAGAACGCAACCGTCGTCGCCAGCCCCAGCAGGGTCAGCGCGCGGTGCAGCCCGAGCATGATGACCGAATGGACAAAACAGAACAGCGCCATGCACGGCACCAGCACCGACCAGGGAATCCGGCTCAGCGGAACATTGATACCGCCCAGCCGGATTCCGGCGGCGAACAGCACCACCAGCAGCACCAAGGCCATCAGCCAGAATGAATCCGGCAGACCTGCAAAGCGGACCCGGGCCTTGATTACATCAGCTTCGATTTCATCCAGCGGGCTGTTGCTGTTGCTGCCCATATCTGTTCCCCCAAAGGCCGCCGCCACGCGGCAACGCACCGGGCCGCTCAGCCCGGATTGCCCCCAACTGCGACCCTGGTGAGCCGCAGCTTAGCGGCGGTGCGGGTAGATGCAATTGGCAAACGTGGCGGGATCAGGCCTCGCTTTGGCGAAATTGCCGAAGCCGCTCAATTGCTTGATCGAGCACCGCCAGCTCCTTGGCAAAGCATAGCCGCAGATAGCCGGTTTCGGGGGTGTCGGCATAGAACGCGGAAACCGGGATCGCGGCCACCCCCGCCGCCCGGATCAACCGTTCGGCGACCTGAGCGTCATCGCCGGGCAATCCTGAAGCGGCCAGATCGAGCGTGATGAACCAAGTCCCGCTGGCAGGCAGCACGGCATAACCCGCTGCGCAGAGTCCGCTGACCAGCCGGGCCTTGGCCTGGGCATAGCGCTCGCGGTGGGCGCTGTGCCAAGCGGGCGGCAGGGCCAAAGCCTCTGCCACCGCCCATTGCAGGGGCGTGGCAGTGGTAAAGGTCAGGAACTGGTGCTTTCCCGCGACCGCAGCGGCCAGCGTCGGAGTGGCCACTGCCCAGCCGATCTTCCATCCGGTGAGCGAGAATATCTTGCCCGCAGAGCCGATCTTGACCGTGCGTTCGGCCAGTGCCGGAATGGCGAGGGCAGAAATGTGTGCGGTGCCATCCAGCACCATCCCTTCCCACACCTCGTCACTGATCACCCACAGGTCGTGGAGCTGGGCTAGCGCGCCAACCGCCTCCAGCTCGGCCCGGGTCAGCATGGTTCCCGCCGGATTGTTGGGGGTATTGAGGACAATCCCGCGCGTCTTTGGGCCAATGGCGGCGGCCAACTTGTCGAGCGGCAAGGTCCAGTGCGGCGGCTGCAGGCTGACCAGTTTGGCGGTGCCCCCGGCCCATTGGACCAGCGGCAGATAGGCATCGTAGAGCGGCTGGATCAGCACCACTTCGTCGCCGGGGCGGACCAAGGCGAGCAGGCTGGCGGCCAGCGCCTCGGTCGCTCCCGAGGTGACGACGATTCCAGCCGGGTCGACGCTTAAACTCTGCTCCTGCGCGTAATAAGCGGCAATCGCGCTGCGCAGTTCGGGCAGCCCGCGCATTGGCGGATACTGGTTGGAGCGCGTCGCCAAGGCTCGCTGCGCCGCTGCAATAAGTTCGGGCGGCTCGGCCATTTCGGGGAAACCCTGCCCCAGATTGATCGCGCCCAGTTCGCGGGCAAGGCCGGACATCCGTTCAAACACGGTGGTGCTGACAGGGGCGGACAGCCGCTCGGCAAGACTGGTCATCAGTGCAGCCTAGCGGCGGGCTGTAAACCCAGCAATGGGTCAGGGGAACTGCGGATGTTCGGCGTCGGTAATGACCGGGTCGGGCAGCTCCTTTGATTCGAGTGGCGGCAATTTGACCGGGATCAGCATCAACGCAGCGGTCAGCAGCAGTGCCATCGAAACATATTGCGCAAAGGCATAGCTGCCGGTCTGGGTGAACGTCGAGCTGAACAGCGTGATCCCGGCCACCGCCCCGATCCAGCCCAGCCCATGCAGCGCACCGAACACCGAGCCATAGCTGGCCAAGCCAAAGCGCCGCGCAACGAAATAGGCATAGATATCGACATCGGCCCCGCTCAAGGCCCCGATCATTGCGCAGGCCGCCAGCACGAGCGGGGCTAGGCCCGGATCGGCGGCAGAGAACACGACAAAGCCCAGACTGGGGATCAGGGTCATCAGGATCGCCATCAGGCGCGGTTCAAACCGGTCGAGCAAATAGCCGCCGCCCAGCTTGCCGACGAACTGTCCAGCGGCAAAGGCCGATACGCCCCAGGCTGCGGTTGCGGCGGACAGGCCGCGCTCAGCAATCATCGGCGCCAATTGGCTGATTGCGCCGCCGGTAGTGATCCCGGCGACCATGTTGGCCAAGGCCAGCAGCCAGAAATCGCGCACCCGCAAAAAGCGCCAGTCGTGCGGCAATCCGGTCCGCAGCGTCTTGACCGGACGGTTGCCGATCTGCCGCGGCATCAGCAGCAGCACCGCCGGGAGCCCGATCAGCCCGGACAGGCCCGCCAGCATCAGGAACCCCCAGCGCCAATTCTCGGCAATCACCAGTTGCAGCAGCGGCGGCACCAGAATTGTGGTCAGCGATACGCCGATCCCGACCAGTCCCAATGCGCGCCCGCGAAACTTGCGAAAATGGGCGTTGACCGGCTGGGTCAGCACCACTGATGAGCTGCCGCCACCGACGAACCCAGCGATCAGGATCGTTGCGGCGAGTGACCAAAATCCGCTGACCCACAGCGCCTGAGCCAGCCCGACCCCGGCCAGGATCAGCGAGCAGGTGACATAGACCGCGCGGAACCCGAACAGGTCGGTCAGCCGTCCGATCACCGGTGCGCCCAAAACGGCAGTGACGATCAGCGACTGGATCAATCCGGCATCGCTGCGCGCAATCCCAAGGTCCGCGGTCATCGGGATCAGGAACATACTGAACGTGTAGAACAGCAGCGCGATCCCGGTCCCGTTGGCGACCGCGCAGGCCAGCACGATCCGCCAGCCGACAGTCCATTCATTCTCGTCGGCGGCTGGGCTCACTCTTCGACTGCGAAAGTGATCTCAGCGTGATCCTGCAGGCGCTTCACCAATGCTTCGCCCAGCAGCGCGCCCGGCGTGGAAATAGCGCCTTCCGCCTTGCAGCTGAGCAGGGCGATCCCGGTTTCGGCGATCATCCGGCTGGTCGAACCATAGCCCGGATCATAGCGACCCTTGACGCCGTACCGGATGGTCTTGCCATCGGGCCATTCGCCAATGAACAGGACATCGTAAAAGCCGTTCTCACGCTCTTCAGGGGTCGGCCCCTCGCCGGGCTTGGGCGGTTTCG
>JANMHL010000139.1:0-2391 GCA_031375125.1 Novosphingobium sp.
ACGCCTCCCGGCACGCCGGTCAAGGACATCTCCTGGTCCGAACTGACGATTCTTTTGGAATCGAATCTGGTTTCTTCTGGAACCATCGTCAACAATCCACAGCTCACCGCTGTCGTTGTCGAAAACAATTTTTACCCTCTCAGCCTGTGCATCGAACGCATTCTTGACGAGTTCGAAAACAGCCACGAACTCGTTCGTGACGAGATCGCGGCCGATAATATCCTTCAAGTGAGAACTGATACGGAAGGTTACTTCAGAAGCCATTGCACCTGGTTACCAAATTTCCTCCGCATGTCGAGCGCAGCGGCTCGGACACTGGTCGGACATGAAAGGCAATCCGATTGAAGGGAAATGCCTAACACATTGAAATGCGTGGTGAGCCCTGCTGGGTTCGAACCAGCGACCTACTGATTAAAAGTCAGTTGCTCTACCAACTGAGCTAAGGGCCCTCACCACGCGCCGTTCCCCTAGGGATGCGCTGGCGGATGGTCAAGCGCTGCGCAGCCATAACGGGGCTGCACTTTTGGGTTCATCGGGAAATCATCGTTTGACCGAACCTTGGACCGTGGGCAGTTCGGGGCCGGGTCGCAGCAACAGTTTCCACTTGGGGGAATCGCATGTCTGCGTTCGTTAACGCCGTTCTTGGTGGCTTGAATATTGTCCGGAACACCGCCGTTCGGCTGGTGCTCGGCCTGCTAGTTACGCTCTGTGCGCTGACGCTGGCCGCCGTCCCGGCCACGGCCCAGACGATCACCGGCGCTACGGCTTCAACCCCCACCTTTAGCGGTAGCGGGCAGACGATCACTTTCACCGTTTCGGTCAATTCCGGCAACAAGGTTGCTTCCAGCGCGACAGTGGTCAGCAATATCGGGGCGGTTTACAGCTGCCCGATCGCAGATACCGCCAACACCGGCGTCAACTTTACCTGCACCGCGACCTACACCACCACGGCGGGCGACGTTTCCAGCACATTCGTCCAGGAACGGGCCACCGTTACGCTGCTGTCGTTCGCGACCCCGACGATCATGGTCGGACCAATCCTAACGGTGAACTATGTCGCCCCCGCCTCGCCGCCGACCGTGACTGGCATTTCGCCAAGCACCGGGCCAAACTCCGGCGGCACGGCTGTTACGATCAACGGCACCAATTTTTCCGGAACCACCGCCGTCACGTTCGGTGCCACGGCTGCAACTGGCTTCACGGTCAACAGCGCTAGTCAGATCACCGCAACGGCGCCGGCTGGAACCAACACGGTCGATGTCAGGGTGACAACCAGCAGCGGAACCAGCCCCGTTTCGGCGGCGGACCAGTTCACTTACATTTCAGCGCCCAGTGTAACCGGCATTTCGCCGACCACCGGACCGGCCGCTGGCGGAACGGCTGTTACCATCAACGGCACGGGCTTTGCGGGCACGACTGCGGTCAATTTCGGTGCGACGCCCGCCACCGGCTTCACCGTCAACAGCGCAACCCAGATCACCGCCACGTCGCCTGCCGGAACCGGGACGATCAACGTCCGGGTTACTACGGGCGGCGGTACCAGTGCCGCTGGTCCGGCCAACCAGTTCACTTATGCGGCCGCCAATGTCGCGCCCGTCATCACCGGCAATCCATCAAACCTGACCGTTAACTCAGGCGCCACCGCCACCTTTACCGCAGCCGCCAGCGGCACTCCGACCCCAACCATCCAGTGGCAGGTCGATTCGGGCGCAGGCTTTACCGACATCGGCGGAGCAACCTCGTCCACGCTGACTTTCACCGCGGCGGGATCGCAAAGCGGCAATGTCTATCGCGCCGTGTTCACCAATGCGGCTGGCACCGCCAACACCACAGTGGCCACGCTGACGGTCAACCAGATCAGCCAGACGATCACAGTGACCAGCGCCGCACCCGCCGCCGCTCAGATCGGTGGGGCAAGCTATAGCCCCACCGCCACAGCCAGCTCCGGCCTCAGCGTGGTGACCACGATCGACGCCAGCGCGACCAGCGTCTGCTCGATCGCGGGCGGAGTGGTTTCGTTCCAGAATGCCGGCACCTGCACGATCAATTTCAATCAATCGGGCAGCGCCACCTACCTGGCCGCGCCGCAAGTGCAGCAGAGCTTTGTGGTGGCTCAGAGCGCCAATGTCATCACCTTCCCGGCGCTGTCAGATACGTCGTTCACTGCGGCTCCGCCCAGCCCCTCCGCCACGGCCAGCTCGGGCCTGACGGTCAGCTACACCTCGGCCACCACCGGTGTTTGCACTGTGACCAGCGGCGGTGCGATCAGCTTCGTCACCGGCGGAACCTGCACAATCACCGCGTCGCAGGCTGGTAATGCCAACTTCGCTGCGGCCACGCCGGTCAACCGTTCGTTCGCGGTACTGCCGGGCTCAAATACGATCACCTTCC